>JAFANL010000141.1 GCA_019232735.1 Aquitalea sp.
CGAACCAAAGGGTCGGGCGTTCGAATCGCTCCGGGTGCACCAAAGTCCCTATAGTTTAGCGGTTAGAACACCGCCCTTTCACGGCGGTAGCCGGGGTTCGATTCCCCGTGGGGACGCCAGGATTCAGAAAAAAGCCCAGTCGCAAGAGTGGGCTTTTTTCATTGCTGCCATCAAAAACGCTCTTTGCGCCAGAGGGCCAATAACAATGCCACCCTTGGGTGGCATTGTCGCATCCGGCACTCACGCCCCGGATTCAGACGCGATAGCTGGTCGCCGTCATCAGCTTGGCGGTCAGCTTCATCAGCCCACGCACCGGTTCGGGCAAGCGGGCAGCACCGAACTCATGGGCCATGTCGGCGTGGCGCAACTCATCGTCGCGCATCTGGGTCACGATGGCGCGGCTCCTGGCATCCTGCTCCGGCAAGGCCGTCAGATGACTGTCCAGATGAGCGCCCACCTGATGTTCGGTTTCTTCCAGAAAACCCAGATTCCACTTATCGCCCAGCAGCCCGGCCGTTACGCCTATCGCCAGCGAGCCGGTATACCACAATGGCCCCAGCACACTGGGATGACCACCCAGTTCGCGGATACGTTGTTCGGTCCAGGCCAGGTGTTCGATCTCTTCAAAAGCAGCATGTTGCAGTGCTTCGCGCGCCTGCTGGTTGCGTGCGGTCAGCGCCTGGCCCTGATACAAGGCCTGGGCACAGACCTCGCCGCAATGATTCACCCGCATCAGGCCCATGGCATGACGCTTTTCCTCGGCACTCAGCTCCGCCTCATCTAGCCCGGCATCCGGGCGTGGGCGCTGGCTTTGGGCCGACGCGAACAGGGTACGCAAACCCTTATCGAATTCTGTAATCAGCGTATCAAGCATATGGTTCCCGACTGGTGCACAAATCCGGCAAAGATTATACCCGTGCACCGCACAAGACGGCAGCTACTGATATAATCCTGCAGGAAATTCCATGTAAACAAGCACCATTAACAAAGGATTCTGCCTGATGAACCTCGAACTCATCGGCCCGGGCAAAGACATGCCGGGCGACTTCAACGTCGTGATCGAAATCTCCGCCAACGCCGCGCCGATCAAATACGAATTCGACAAAGAGTGGAATACCCTGGTGGTGGACCGTTTCATGGGTACCTCCATGATGTACCCGGCCAACTACGGTTTCGTACCGCAAACCCTGGCTGGCGATGGCGATCCGGTTGACGTGCTGGTGGTGACCCCCTTCCCGCTGCCGCCGGGCGTGGTGATCCGCTGTCGTGCCCTGGGCCTGATCAAGATGGAAGACGACGGCGGCGTGGATGCCAAGCTGGTTGCCGTTCCGGTTGAAAAACTGTGCCCGATGTACAAGTCCATCCAGCAGCTGGAAGATCTGCCGGAACTGCTGCGCGCACAAATGGTGCACTTCTTCGAGCACTACAAGGATCTGGAAAAGGGCAAGTGGGTCAAGATCCACGGCTGGGGCACCCTGGAAGATGCCAAGACCGAACTGGTTGAAGGTATTGAGCGCTTCGGCAAGTAATTGCCCGCCATGGCCTGCACTGCAGGCCTGCGTCCATTACGGACAAGTAAAAACGCCAGTGCATGCACTGGCGTTTTTACTTGCCTGGCCACCGCTCAAACCGGATGCTCATCCAGCAGGTGGAGAGCAGCTAACATCATAGCGTTGCATCCTGAGAGAAAGCGCAACGCCGCAGCAGGGTTTTGTCAGCGGCTATTAGTGGTTGCGGTAATCCGCCGGGTTGGCGGCAATGGCCTTGCCGGCGTGCTCGTCATCAGCCTTGCGCTGTGCATCACTTTTGACTTGCTGTTCGTACTTTTGCACCACGTCCTTGTCCGGACGGCTGCTTGCTTCGCCACCGGCCATGGCCACAGCAACCAGAGCATTGGAAACCACAACTGCCAGCATCAATTTCTTCAACATGATTCACTCCATTCGTTTAGCAATGATGCAAGCCAGCCACAAGCCCATCAAAATGATTCAATTTTTTTGATGACATTTCCTGATTGGCACGTAAAAATACTGTGCCATCAATGGCTTTACTGCTTGCATCGGGTGTGTGAAGTGAATACTAAACGCGAGTCATTCCCGTTGATAGCGAAATGATCTGAACAGCTCATTCAAAAATATCGAACATGAAATTATCGCTTGATGCCCTGCTGGTACTGGATGCCATTGATCGCAATGGCAGCTTTTCCGCTGCCGCCGAAGAACTGCACCGGGTAACCTCGGCGGTCAGCTATGTCATCCAGAAACTGGAACAGGATCTGGACGTACAATTGTTCGACCGTAGCGGACATCGTGCGCGTTTGACTGCCGCGGGACAGATTCTGCTGCGCGATGGCCGTTACCTGCTGGATGCCGCCCGCACCGTGGAGCACCGCCTGCAGCAGCAAGCGGCGGGCTGGGAAAGCGAGTTGGTAATCACCATTGGCGACCTCATTCCCTTCGAACAACTGATTCCGCTGATCCAGCGCTTCGACCAGCTGGGCAGCGGCACCCAACTGCGCTTTACCCGCGAAGTGTTTGGGGGCATCTGGGATGCCTTGTACGATGCCCGTGCCGACCTGGTGCTGGGCGCTCCCGGCCACCCGCCAAGCGGGGATTATTTCTATCGCGAAATCGGCACCATCGACTTTGCCTTTCTGGTCAGTCCGCAACATCCGCTGGCCCAGGCCCCGGAACCACTGGCAGCACACACCCTGCGCCAGCACCGCATCATTTCATTGGGTGACACCTCACGCCGCTTACCGACACGAACGGCTGGCATACTCAATGGGCAGGATGTACTGACCGTGCACACCCTGGACGCCAAACTGGCGCTGATGACGGCCGGGCTGGGCATTGGCTATCTGCCACGCATGCTCGCCACGCCTTATCTGCAAAATGGTCTACTTGTGGAAAAATCACTGAAAGAAAAGCGCAGCTGCACCAGAATGTTCTATGCCTGGAAGGAAGAGTCGCCCGGCAAGGCACTGGCCTGGTTCATCGACAACCTGGCCCTGGCCATTCAGCAACAGCAATTGATCCTATAAGGTACATCGATGTTCCAGCCTCAGGGCAATGCCCCCCACCTGCACTGGCTCTGCCAGCGCCTGCAAGCTCGCGGCTTGCTGCGCGCCACGGCAGATGCGCTACCGGCATGGCTGCCGGCAGAGTGGCAGGGCTTTGCCGGGGAACATTGCTGGCTGGATCTGGCAAGCGATGACAGCGACGGCCTGATGCAGCGCAGTCAGCTTTGCCGGCAACACCAGACTGACTGCATTGAGATCTGCGGCCAATGGTTGCCACAAGGCGCGCAGTTCGGCTTCATGCTGCTATGCGGCGGAGAACGCACCGCCCTGCAGCGCGCGGCACCATGGCTGGATTGCAATGCCCCGCTGGACGGGGGCTGGCTGCACTGCGGCCCCCTGGGCAGCGCGCGCTATACCTGGCATGTACTCAATGCCATCCAGCATGGCTGGCAACTGCTGCTGCAACAGATACCAGTCGATGGCCAGCCCGTCGCCATCAACTGGGAGTGGCTGCTGCAACAACAGAACCAGCTCTGCGACATGCTGTACCAGCTCTCCAGTCACTACCTGCAGCGCCAGGGCATAGACCCCAAGCTGATCAGTCCCGATGCCGCGCGCAGCAATTTTGCCCTGCCCTGCGGAGAGCAGGCCCACTTCGCCGCCAATCTGGCCATCCTCATCGTACTGGCCCTGCAGCAGCAGGAAACATTGCACACCCTGCTGCAACAGCTGTCCGCGACCTTGCCAACACCGAATCCGTAATCCCAAATGAAAAAACCCGCCAGAGGCGGGTTTTATTCAAGCAAGCATCACAATCAGGCCGTTGCAGCCGGCGTAGCCGGTTTCTTGCGGCTTACCGCAGCAGCCGTTGCCTTAGCCTGGGTGCTGGCGGCTTCAACGCTGGCTTCAGCGATTTCGGCGCTGACCTTCTTTGCCGTCTTGGACACGCTTTCAAAAGCGGCATTGGAGCTGTTAACGAAAGTCTTCAGCGCGGAAACGGCAACATCGGAACCAGCCGGGGCATTCTTGGACAGACGGTCCAGATTGCTCAGCAGCAGCTTGTTCTGTTCGGCCAGTTGTTCTTCCACGAAGGAAGTCAGTTCGCCCTGGGTGGTCACGGCAACGTCGTAAACTTCACGAGCCACGGTGAAAGCCTGGTCCAGGCTCGGTTGTGCCAGGCTGGTCTGCAGCTCGGCAAAGGCCTTGGGATCTTTGATTTCGCTCAGAGCCTTGAAGTGCTTGGCGTTGCTGTCCAGCAGCTTGCGGGTCAGTTCCAGCTGCAGGTTGGCAAAACGCTCGGCGCCGGCCAGTACGATGGAGGACAGGCGAACGGCTTTATCAAATTGCGCCTGGCCGAGAGCAGAAAATTCTTGGGTATTGGTAAACATGGCTACTCCTGGAAATGTCGAAATACAACTCAGCTATACAGTCACAACAACCGTTTCACCGCCGATGCTGCACAGCAGCAAATGTAATTTAACCAAAGCGCTTTGCACGGTCAAGAAAATGTTGCAGCGCACAATCCGCTAAATAGCTCTTTTGTATGCGTTTTTACAACAACAACATTCAAAATGGATGACAGTATTGCGACAGTTTCCCGCATAGCCACAGTCCACCGTTTTTTTGCAGCGCAATATCGCAGGCCCCAGCGTGCGTGCGAATGGTGCAGCGGCATTGAAAGGGCAACGGCAAGCCAGTACACTCGCTCCATAGAAGAAATCTATTTATATAAAGCCTACTCATGAGCTCTGCGGCCTCCGCTTTTGACATCAAATCCGCCAGCCTGGATCTGCTGGCCCTGATTCTCCGCACGGACAATCTGGAAGAACTGACTACCGCACTGGACGCCCGCTTCGGCCCGGCTGGTGATGCCCCCGCAGAAGCGTTTCTGCTGGATGTGGAACATCTGCCTCAAGCTGCCGAAACCGACTATGGCCGCCTGTTGCCCATGCTGAGCCGCCACGGCATCCGCGCCGTTGCCCTGCGTCATCCGGACAGTGCCATGGCCGAGGTGGCCAGCCGTTATGGCCTGGCCTATTCCCGTGGCCTGACGCCGCCGCGTTCCAGCCCCGGCATCAGCGAACCGGCAGCCAAGCCGGCAGAGCCTGCAGCCCCCGTCGCATCTGCCGCCGTCCCCACCATGATCATTGATCGCCCGGTACGCGCCGGACAGCAGATTTATGCCCGAGGCGGCGACCTGGTGGTCCTGGCCATGGTCAGCGCTGGGGCGGAAGTGATTGCCGATGGCAACATCCATATTTATGCCCCCTTGCGTGGTCGCGCCCTGGCTGGTGCCCGCGGCAATACCTCGGCACGCATCTTTACCCGCAGCATGGAAGCCGAACTGGTGTCCATTGCCGGGGTCTATCGCACTATCGAACAGGTGTTGCCGGAAAGCATCAAGGGCAAGCCGACCCAGATCTATCTTGAGAATGAGCGCCTGGTCATGACCGCGCTTGGCGAATAATTCAATTTTCCAAAGGGATTTACCGTGGCAAAAATCATCGTCGTGACTTCCGGCAAAGGTGGTGTCGGCAAAACCACCACCAGCGCCAGCTTTGCCTCCGGCCTGGCCTTGCGTGGCCACAAGACTGTCGTGATCGACTTTGACGTCGGCCTGCGCAATCTGGACCTGATCATGGGCTGCGAACGTCGCGTGGTGTACGACCTGATCAATGTGGTCAATGGCGAGGCTTCGCTGAACCAGGCACTGATCAAGGACAAGAACTGCGACAACCTGTACATCATCCCGGCCTCGCAAACCCGCGACAAGGATGCCCTGTCGCAAGAAGGCGTGGAAAAGGTCCTGAAAGAGCTGGCCGACAGCGGCTTCGAATTCATTGTGTGCGACTCGCCTGCCGGGATCGAAAAGGGTGCACTGATGGCCCTGTACTTTGCCGACGAAGCACTGATCGTGACCAACCCGGAAGTCTCCTCGGTGCGCGACTCCGACCGCATCCTGGGCATTCTGGCTTCCAAGTCGCGCCGTGCCGAACAAGGTGGCGAGCCGGTCAAGGAACATCTGCTGATCACCCGCTACTCCCCGGCCCGTGTTGACAAGGGCGAAATGCTGTCGGTTGACGATGTGAAGGAAATCCTGCGCGTGCCGCTGATCGGCGTGATTCCGGAATCCCAGACCGTGCTGCAAGCCTCCAACTCCGGCACCCCGGCCATCCACCTCAAGGGGAGTGATGTTGCCGAAGCCTATTCCGACGTGATTTCACGTTTCCTGGGCGAAGATCGCCCCATGCGCTTCCTGGACGCGCCCAAGGTGGGCCTGCTCAAGCGCCTGTTCGGAGGTTAAACCATGTCCCTGATCGACATCCTGTTCGGCAAACGCCAGAAAACCGCCGCCATCGCCAGAGAACGCCTGCAGATCATCCTGGCGCACGAACGCAATGGCCGCAGCGCCCCCGACTATCTGCCCGCTCTGCAACGCGAGCTGATGGAGGTGATTTCCAAATACGTGTCGGTGAATCTGGACGATATCAAGGTACAGGTAGAACGCCAGGACGACTTTGAAGTACTGGAAGTCAATATCGTGCTGCCGGAGCACCAACGCTAAGCCATGACGCTGACCGAACTCCGCTACATTGTGGCCGTGGCGCGCGAGCGCCACTTCGGCCGTGCAGCGCAAAGCTGCTTTGTCAGCCAGCCCACTCTGTCCATCGCCATCAAGAAGCTGGAAGACGAACTGGGCATCACCCTGTTTGAACGCGGTGGCCAGGAAGTGGCGGTGACGGAGATTGGCGAGCGCATCATCGAGCAGTCGCAACGGGTGCTGGAAGAGGCCGAGACGGTCAAACGCCTGGCCGGTGAGCACCAGAACGAACTGGTGGGGCCGCTCAAGCTGGGGGTGATCTTTACCATCAGCCCCTATCTGCTGCCCAAGCTGATTCCGGCCCTGCGCATCCTGGCGCCGGACATGCCGCTGATCCTGGAAGAGAACTACACGGCGCGACTGGCGGAAATGCTCAAGCGCGGTGAAGTGGATGCCATCATCGTGGCCGACCCCTTTGAAGAAGCCGGCACCATGGCCTGGCCCTTGTATGACGAGCCTTTCGTGGTCGCCACGCCCAAGGGCCACCCCTGGGAAAAACTGTCCGCCATCGAATCCAGCCAGCTGACGGATGAAAGCGTGCTGCTACTGACCCAGGGCAATTGCTTCCGCGACCAGGTGCTGCAAGCCTGTAGCGAACTGGCCAGCAAGCAGAATCATCAGTCCGGCCTGGCCAGCTCCCTGCAAGGCAGCTCGCTGAATACCATCCGCCACATGGTAGCCAGCGGCATGGGCGTCACCGTCATGCCGTCCACTTCCATTGGCCCGGGCGATGACAGCCTGCTATCCGTAGTGCCCTTCCACACCCCGGCTCCGCAACGCCGTGTGCTGCTGGTCACCCGCAAGCAGTTTTTCCGCAAGAAAGCGGTGGAAACCTTGCAGCAGGCGGTCTTCCGCTCCGGTCTGGCCGGCGTTGAGATGCTGGAAGGCGAAGCACCGATCGGCGGCTGATTCGTTCCGGCTCCCGTCAGAAAAAAAGCCGCCCGAAACCGGGCGGCTTTTTTGTTCCCCATCGGCAGCCTAATGCTGTGCTGCGCGCACCAGGGCAGCCAGACGTGCAATGCCTTCATCAATGCGCTCAACCGCCGCATGACTGAAATTGAGCCGCAGATGGCCAATGCCCTCTTCCGGATCCGGATAGAAAGGCTCACCCGGCATGAAGGCGACATTACATTCTGCCAGCGCCACTTTCAGCAAGGCACGGGTATCCTGCGGCTGCTTCAGCGTCAGCCAGAAGAATAAGCCGCCATGGGGCACTTGCCAGTCGGCCAGATCGGCAAAGTGCTTTTCCAGCGCGGCCTGCATGGCATCGCGGCCCACGCGGTAGGTATCGCGCAAGGACTGCAGATGGGCCGGGAAATCCGGGCTGGCCAGCTGCTGGGCGATGAACCATTGGCCGGGACGATTGCTGTGCAAGTCAGTGGACTGCTTGAGCTTGACCAGATGCGGGTACAGCTCCGGGGAGGCAATCAGATACCCCACGCGCAAACCCGGCGCCAGCGTCTTGGAGAAGGAACCGGCATAAATCCACGGCGTGTTCTTCAGATGGCTGACCAGCGGTGCCGGAGCCTCGCCATCGTAAGACAGCGCGCGGTAAGGGTCATCCTCAAACACCGGCAGGCCGTGGCTGTCGATTACCTCGGCCAGGGCACGGCGGTTTTCCTCGCTATAGCAGGCACCGGACGGATTCTGGAAACTGGGAATCAGATAGGTCAGTCGCGGCTTGGCACTGCGCAGGGCCTGATCCAGCTTCTGCGGTGGCAACTGGCCGTTTTCCTGGGCGACTGCCGTGATCTTGGCACCAAACAGATTGAAGGACTGCAATGCCGCCAGATAGGTCGGCCCTTCCGTCACCAGCGGGGTACCCGGATCGATGAACAGTTTGGAGGCCAGATCAATGGCTTGCTGTGAGCCAGACAGCACCAGCACTTGCTGGGCGCTACAGTCCAACCCCAGCGCACGCGCCTGGGCGGCAATCACCTCGCGCAGTTCCGGCTCCCCCTCGGTAGTGCCATATTGCGCCAGTGACTGCGGCATGCCGCTAAAGTCCAGCTGAGGCAGACAGCTGGCTGCCGGCAGACCGCCGGCAAAGGAAATGACTTCCGGGCGCTGCGCGGCGGCAAGGATTTCGCGAATCAGCGAGCCCATCAGTCGTTCGATACGTTCTGAAAACATGGTAATCTCCCGGATTGTCACAGCAGCATGTCCGCCATATCGCCGTGGCCGAGGGTGGTGGACCTACGGAAGTGCGACTTCTGCAGCAGTAAGGATGGATTCTTCTGCTACCGCCATATGGTGCGCTGCTGCGGCATTCCAACAATCAATAAACGTCAATTTTTTTGACCTAATTTACCCCTCTGCGGGAACGTCGTCAACATGCCTGACACCGATAGCTCGATTGACCTGCGCGCCGCCATGGAAGTGTTCTTTCATGCCTACAAGGCGTTTACCGCCAAGCCGGACGAGATCCTGGCCAGACGCGGTCTGGCACGGGTTCATCACCGCATCCTGTTCTTTGTTGCCCGTTATCCCGGCCTGTCGGTCAAGGATTTGCTGAACGCGCTGGATGTCACCAAGCAGGCCATCAACATGCCCTTGCGCCAGTTGGTGGAGATGGGCCTGATTGCCAGCGTGGCCGCCAGCCACGACAAACGGGTGAAACAGCTGACGCTGACCGCCGAAGGGCGCAAGCTGGAAGAAGCCCTGCACAAGGAACAGGCCAGATTATTGCGCCAGGCCTTCACCCGCATCGGCGATACCGCCACCCGCGACTGGATGGCCGTCAACGGGCAATTGGCTGGCCGTCCGGAAACCGAGGATGCCGGCCACTAAACCCCGCACTCCAGACGCAAAAAAGCCCGCGCAAGGTTAACGCGGGCTTTTTTCATGGCGGGCATGATGCCTCAGCTGATTTTTTCGTAACGCACTTCCAGGATTTCAATATCCTCGTCGCCATCCGGGCCGCGGAACAACACGCTATCGCCTTCCCGTGCCTTGATCAGGGTACGGGCAATCGGGGAGATCCAGCTGATATGGCCACGCGACAGGTCAATCTCGTCCACGCCGACAATGCGCAGCAGCTGCTCGCTGCCATCGCCACGCTCAATCAGCACGGTCGCCGAGAAATACACCTGATCGGTCGCCTCGCGTGCCTCCGGGTCCACCACCTCGGCCAGCTCCAGCCGTTTGGTCAGAAAACGGATACGGCGGTCGATCTCGCGCAGTCGGCGCTTGCCGTACAGATAATCGCCATTTTCCGAGCGGTCGCCATTGCTGGCTGCCCAGTTGACGATCTGCACCACCTCAGGCCTTTCCTTGTTGACCAGCTGATACAGCTCGTCCTTCAGCCTGAGCCAGCCGCCCGGCGTGATGTAGTTCTTGGTAGAAGCCGGCAGCCGCTGTTCGGCTGGCAGATCTTCTTCTGCCTCGTCGTTCTCTCTGGTAAATGCCTTGCTCATGCCCGTACCCCTGACTTGCTCCACAATTGCCCCCTTGCCTGGGCAAGGGGTGTGGGCATCACATTGTCACTCGTTCACCGGCCACAGCCATTCCTGGCAATGGATCAGCAGATTCTTCGGCCGCAATTTCACCCGCTGCAGCTGGGCATAGTCCAGCCAAACCAGATGGTACTGATTGTCTGCCGTCATGCGTTCCCGCTCCGGCCCGCCCAGTTGCAAGGTACCGCGAAACTTGCTGGCCAGAAACACATATTCGGGCCGTCCCTTGTGTTCCAGCTGGCATAGCTGCTCGGCCAGCCAGATATTGAGGCCGGTTTCCTCGCGGGTTTCCCGCACGCAGGCCATGGCCGGGGTTTCACCGGCCTTGATGGTGCCGCCGGGCAAGACAAAGTATTCCTTGCCGTTCTTGATACGCTGCATCATCAGCAGACGGCCATCCTGGATGACAACCACCGACGCGCGCGGCCCACGCTGGCCGGCAGGCAGGCTGCCGCCCACACCATCGGCAGGCGCATGCCCCGTTCCTGCCGCCTCCGGCTGGCCGGCAACGGAAAGCAAAACGGGTGACCGCCAGGCAGCCACCCATTTACTCACCCGTGCAGCCAGTGCCGTCAAGGACGGCCATTGGCTGCGGCTCACTCGGCCTTGACGCCGCGGGTTTTCTTGCGGCCGGTCATGGTCAGGTCAGACCACTTCATCACCGCGGCCACTTCGGCTTCGTTCAGCTCGTAGAACTGGCCACGCTTCAGGCGCGGGGGCAGGCCCAGATTGCCAAAGCGCACACGGATCAGACGGCTGACGGTCAGGCCGAAATGCTCGAACATGCGGCGCACTTCGCGGTTACGGCCTTCCTTGATCACCACGTTGTACCACTGGTTGGCACCCTCTTCGGCACCACCACGCTGGAATACGCGCTGGAAGGCAGCCGGGCCATCCTCCAGCTCCACGCCGGCAGTCATTTCCTTGGCGATTTCCGGGGTCAGCTCGCCCAGCACACGCACGGCGTATTCCCGCTCCACTTCGAAGCTGGGGTGCATCATGCGGTTGGCCAGCTCACCGCTGGTGGTGATCAGCAACAGGCCGGAGGTATTCACGTCCAGACGGCCGATGGCCACCCAGCGGCTGCTCTTGGCTTGCGGCAGGCGCTCGAACACGCTGACACGACCTTCCGGGTCATCACGGGAAACGATCTCGCCTTCCTGCTTGTGATACATGATGACGCGCGGCAGACGGTCGGCCCACTTGAGCTTGATCACATCGCCCTTGGCGGTGACACGGTCTTCCGGGCCAACGCGGTCGCCCAGATTAGCCTTCTTGCCGTTCACCAGCACCAGGCCGGCTTCGATCCACTCTTCCATCTCGCGACGGGAGCCGACGCCAGAGGCCGACAGCGCCTTTTGCAGGCGTACCGGTTCAATCTCTTCCTTGTCGAGGCGTACCTCGCGCAGCCGCTTGGACTTTTCTTTCACGTCCTGACTCGGGCTGCGCAGACGCAACTTTTTTGCCTTGATTACCAGCGACTTGCCTTCTGCGCGCGGCTTGCCGGCGCTGGGTGCACGACGCTGTTCACGCGGGCTTTGTTCACCATCGGCCACCGGCATGGCGGCGTTCTTGTTGCCGAAGCGGCGTTCGTGTTGCAGCACTTCGCCACCTTCAGCCTGTTGGCGTTCGGCTTTTTCCTGACGACGCGCAGCTTGCTGCTGGCGATTGTTTTCCGACTGGGTGCGCTTGCCGGTGCCGGTGGGCCTGGCTTGCACTTCGCCACGACGGTTGACGGTTTCCTTGCGGCGACCATTGGCCGGCTTCTTCGGCTCGGCCACATTGCCATTGGGTTCGCCATTTTCATCACGCGGCAGGCCACGTGCCTGGCGTTGCAGTTCAACCTGAGCCAGTTCGGCACGGCTCATCTTGAACAGCGGTGCGCTTTCATGCGGGGCAGCACCCGCCTGGGATTGCAGCAGATTGCCATAGGCATCGCGCGGTGCCGGACGGCGGCCCTGCGGTTTGCCTGCGGCATCTTGCGGATTGCGTGCCTTGCCATAGCCTTGCGGCTTGCCACGGCCCTGCTGTTGCGGGGCGTTGCCGCGTGCAGCATCAGGCTGACGGCGCTGGCTGGTGCTTTCGCGTCCCTTTACACGCGCCACCGGCTGGCGGGCGTTGTTTTGTCCTTTAGTAGACATAAATCATGCTCTTTCAGTACGAGCGCACATGCTACTGAGCTTGTGGCTCCAGATTGTCCGCCTCATCGTCGAGGGGGAGAGTGTCTTCGGCTTCTTCGCTGCCGATCTCTTGTGGCTGGGCATCGGGTATGACCAGTGTTCCCAAGTCTGCCAACGGTGGCAGATCCCTTAGCGAAACAAAGCCAAGATCATCCAGAAACTTGCGGGTGGTGGCATACAGCCCCGGCCGGCCGGGCACATCCTTGTGCCCGATTACTTCAATCCAACCCCGCTCCAGCAGGGTTTGCATCACGCTGGTGGATACCGACACGCCACGAATGGATTCGATATCCCCACGGGTAACAGGTTGTTTGTAGGCGATAATCGCCAGGGTTTCCATCACGGCGCGCGAATAACGCGGTGGTTTTTCCGGATTCAGCCGTGACAGATAGGGGGTGAATTCTGCCCGAGCACGAAAACGCCAGCCACTGGCCAGTTTCACCAGTTCCACGCCCCGGCCACGCCAATCGGACTGGATATCATCCAGAATATCGTTCAGCAAGGCCGCCTTGATGTCTTCGGTAAACAGCTTTTTGAGCTGGGAAACCGACAAGGGTTCCGTCGCGGTCAACAATGCCGTTTCCAGCACGATCTTCAGATAGTTTAAGTCGGTGATGGTGGTCATCGGACCTGATATCGTCCTGCCCGAATCCGGGACTGTGGAACGAAAGTACATTGCGCGGGGAAGGCGCGGATTTTACATGAATTCCCGGCGGGCGACACTGCCTATTCATGCGCTGCTGTCATGCACGCAACAGTCGCCCTTCTCAGCTGATGGCAATGCGTACATAAATGGGCTGGTAGGCTGCATCCTGGCTGACCTTGATCAGGCCTTCCCTGACCAGCTCCAGCACGGCAATGAAGTTGACCACCAGGTGCGCGACCCCTTTGTCCACCTCGAACAGTTCTTCGAACGGCACATACTCGCGTTCGGCCAGGTAGCGCAGAATCCAGCTCATTTGCTCACGTACCGACAGCTCGTCTTTTTCCACCTTGTGGCTGCGCTTGTGTTTTGCCCGTGACAGTATGGCCAGCCAGGCCTGGCGCAGGTCTACTGCGGCCACATCCGGCAGCCGGGCTTCCGCGCCCTGCTCGATCAGCACCGCCAGCCAGGCAAAGTCACGATCGGCCTGTGGCAGCTTGTCCAGCTCCAGCGCGGCCAGCTTCATCTGTTCGTAATCCAGCAGCCGGCGTACCAGCTCGGCACGCGGGTCATCCGGCTCGCCCTCCTCGTCCAGTGGCGGACGCGGCAGCAGCAGGCGCGATTTGATTTCAATCAGCAGCGCCGCCATCAGCAAATATTCCGCCGCCAGTTCCAGCCGCTCGCTGCGCATGGCATCCACATAGCCCATGTACTGGCGGGTGATGTCAGCCATGGGGATGTTGAGCACATCCAGATTCTGCTTGCGGATCAGATAGAGCAGCAGGTCCAACGGCCCTTCAAAGCTTTCCAGAATCACCTGCAGCGCATCGGGCGGAATGAACAGGTCTTGCGGCACTTCCAATACCGGCTGGCCGAATACATGGGCGATGGGCAGCCCTGCCGGTAGTTCCGGCGCGGTCAGGGCAAAGTCAGTGGCGGAGGAAGTGGTACTCATGCGACGGAGTGTACGCCAAGCGGATGGGTTTTGACCCACTCCAGAAACAGCCGCGCCGGGCCGGACAGGCTGACCTTGCGGTGATAGGCCAGCATGA
>JAFANL010000179.1 GCA_019232735.1 Aquitalea sp.
ATTGCTGGTAATGAACTGGGTAGGACCCAGCAGATAGATGTAACAGGCCAGAGCCACCACGCCCCAGCACACCAGATGGCTCAGCCGTTTCATGCCGCCATCCATGCCGACATAAGAAGACAGGGTGAACAGCACGGAAATCGCCAGAATGATGATCAGCTGCGTGGTAAAACCATCCGGAATGCCGGTCAGGATGGACAGCAGGCGGGCAAAGGTGATGGCGGTCAGCACCAGCGAAATGGTCAGCGCGCCAAACATGCATAGCATGAACAGCAGATCCACCAGCCGCCCCAATACCCCATCCGGCTTGCGACCGGTAATGCTGCCAATGATCGCCGCCAGGCTCAGCCCCTTGTGCTTGCGCATGTGAAAGTAGTAGCACATGGCCACCGAACCCACGGCATACATGGCCCAGGCGCTGACACCGGAATGGAAGAAGGAATAGGCCACGCTGTATTTCAGTGCCTGCGCGGAGGCCGGTGTCAGATTGAGGCCCGGCGTCTGGTAGTAATACGCCCAGTCCAGAAACCCCCAGTACAGGGTGGAGGAACCCAGGCCCGACATGATGAACATGAAAATCCAGGAGGAGGTGGCGTAATCCGGACCGCCCTCCCCCAGACGGATCTGTCCGTATTTGCTGAAACCCAACCAGATGACAAACAGCACCGCACAAAAGGCAAACAGCAGGATGGGCGAGGCAAACACGCTGGTACACCAGTACATCAGCCTGTCGGCAAAGGCGATGGAGGCCTGCGGCATGCGGGTCATGACGATGACCAGCGCAAAAACGATCACCAGGCTGACCACCGCCAGCGGGATATCTCGCCGGCCTTGCTTGTACTTGTCCATGATTTCTCCTTTGCTCTGACAAAACCTCGGTCTTGCGTCCTGCAGGCAGGTCGCGCCCCTGAAACCGTGCAGGAAACAGCCATTCAGCCAGCCACGGCAGCGGCAATGGCCTGTCCCACCTCGGTGGTGCTGGCCTGACCGCCCAGGTCCGCCGTGCGTGGCCCATGCAGCAGGACGGATTCAATGCCCTGCATGATGGCGTTGTGCGCGGCGTGGCAAGCCCCTTGGCCGTGACCCAGGAAATCCAGCATCAAGGCACCGGACCAGATCATGGCAATGGGGTTGGCAATGTTCTGGCCGAAGATATCCGGCGCGGAACCATGCACCGGTTCAAACAGGGAGGGGAAACGACGTTCCGGATTAAGGTTGGCCGATGCCGCCAGCCCGATGGTGCCGGCACAGGCTGGCCCCAGATCGGACAGGATGTCGCCGAACAGATTGGAGGCCACCACCACATCAAAGCGCTCGGGCTGCAACACAAAGCGGGCGGCCAGGATATCCACGTGCTGCCGCTCCCACTCTACATCCGGGTAATGGCGGGCCACTTCGGCCACCCGCTCGTCCCAATAAGGCATGCTGATGGCGATGCCATTGGACTTGGTGGCGGCGGTCAATTTCTTGCGCGGCCGGCTTTGCGCCAGCGCGAAGGCATGATGCAGGATGCGGTCCACACCCTGGCGGGTAAATACCGACTGCTGCAACACCAGCTCGCGCTCCGTGCCTTCGAACATGCGGCCGCCAACTGCGGAATATTCCCCTTCGGTGTTTTCCCGCACCACCAGGAAATCGATATCGCCCGGCTGGCGATTGGCCAGCGGACAGGGCACACCGGGCAGCAAACGCACCGGTCGCAGATTGACGTACTGTTCGAATTCGCGGCGGAATTTCAGCAAGGAGCCCCACAGCGAGACATGGTCCGGCACTTTGTCCTGCATGCCGACCGCACCGAAATAAATGGCGTCGAAGTCACGCAGGGTGTCAAACCAGTGCGCGGGCATCATCTGTCCGTGCTGCAGGAAATAGTCGCAACTGGCCCAGTCAAAATGGCTGAAATGGAGATCCAGCTCAAACCGCTGGGCAGCTGATTGCAATACCCGGATTCCCTCCGGCAGGACTTCCTGGCCTATGCCATCCCCGGCAATGGCCGCGATCTTGAAGCGTCTTGTCATGTCTGGTCCCGTTCTTTCGCCCTAATGGCCTCATACATTGGCCGCTAGCATGGCGGAAAACGAAACGGGGATAATCAGCCAGTCCGTGCACAGAGAAGACACGAAACATGAAGGATCTTCTGCAACTTGAGGATTTGCGCGTGTTTTGCCTGGTGGTGCGCAAAGCCGGTTTCAGCGCTGCGGCAGAAGCCATGGCGGCCTCTCCAGCCTATGTCAGCAAGCGCATCCGCTTGCTGGAGCAGAGCCTGGGGAGCCGATTGCTGGATCGCACCACGCGTCGCATTGCCCTGACCGAACAAGGGGAACGCACCCATGCCTGGGCGCAGAAAATCCTGCAGGATGTGGAGCAGATGAGCGCAGAAGTCGGCGCGGCGCGCCAGGAAGCCCGCGGCATGCTGCGCATCAGCAGCAGCATCGGCTTTGGCCGGGTACATCTGGCCCCGGTGCTGAGCGAACTGGCCCTGCGCTATCCGGCGCTGAGCATTCGCTTCGAAGTGGCAGACCAACTACTGGATCTGGCCCGGGAAGGTATTGATCTGGACATCCGCATCGGCAATGACATTGCACCGCAGCTGATGGCGCGCAAGCTGGCCCAGAACCAGCGCATTTTATGCGCCGCACCGTCCTACCTGGCCAGACACGGCACCCCCACCCAGTTAAGTGAGCTGAGCCGTCACAATTGCCTGGTGATCAAGGAAAGGGATCACCCTTTCGGGGTGTGGCGGCTGCAAGGGCCGCAGGGTGAGTGCAGTATCCGGGTCAATGGTGCCCTGGCCGCCAATCACGGCGAAATCGTGCATCAATGGGCCTTGCACGGCCACGGCATCATGCTGCGCTCATTGTGGGACATACAGCGGGAACTGGCCGAAGGGCAGTTGGTGCGCATCCTGCAGGAATACCATCTGCCGGCGGATATCTGGGCCGTGTACCCGGTCAAGCTGGCCAGCTCGGCCAAGCTGCGGGTATGCGTGGAATTCATCCAGCAATACTTCCAGCGCAATACCCGGCTGACCCGGCCTGTGGCCTTGCAGGGGTGAGTTCCGGCTGGGTCGGCCCCTGGCGGCAGCGAGGCACACACTCCAGATCGGGCCAGGCCGATCCGGAGCAGTGAGCGCACCTATTTGGGCTTGCGCAAGCTGGCCGGGGTATGGCCAGCCGGGCTGTCCGGGCTGTCTTCGTCCTCGTCGTCATCCGCATAGGGCTGGGATTTGACGCCAGGCAGGTCCACCGGTGGTGGAGCCTTGGACAAGCGGGCCAACGAGCCGATGGTGGACATCACCAGCGCCACGATGACGAACAGCCAGAACCAGGTGGAATGCAGAATATCCATGATCTA
>JAFANL010000203.1 GCA_019232735.1 Aquitalea sp.
ATTTGCCTAATCATGCCAGAAATTCCATCAGATGGAGAAAACTCTTGCGGCAACAGGCCATCTGCTGGCAATCCCGGCAGCTTGCGTTCTGGCGAAGCGGCGCGTGGCCAGAAGTGGATGTGAGGAGGAATCGAGGGAGAAGCAAGATCACACCACCAGCACGGTATTCCCTGTTTGTACTGTAGATGTAGCAAGGCCCGGCAGTGCCGGGCCTCAGGAAATACTTCAAACCAAACCGCCAATCACCAATCACCAGGCAGGACGCTCAGCCAGCGGCATGAATGGCATATCCCAGCGGGTGGCGCACTGCGGCCATCGCCGCCGCGATCTCGTCGCCCCGTTGCTGCCAGTAGCCCAGCCGGTACAGGCAATCGATTGCCACCAGGGCGGCATCAATCATGAAGCGCTCGGCGACCAGCAGCGCCTCGACCTCGACCAATGACAGACAGACATGCTCGGCCACTTCGCCATCCTGATTACAGGGTTGCTCGCTGCCGCTGAGCCATAAGTCGTAGACATGCAGCCATTCGCGATGCAGCCCGCGCTGCACCGGGCGCTCGGCCAGCAACAGGCCGGTTTGCTGCAGCAACTCCAGCCGGTCAGCCGGAATGCCGGCCTCTTCCCAGCCTTCGCGCTCCAGCGCCAGTTCGATGGATTCGCCAGCCGCAATCCCGCCGCCCATCAGATTGTCCATACGGTTGGGATCGACCGCCTTGTCCGGGCTGCGTCGCCCCACCCACATGCGCACCTCGCCCTCGGCACTACGGCTAAGGCCATTCAGATGCACGGCACGGCTGGTCAGACCCAGCGGACGGAAAGCTGCTCTTTCCAGTTCGAACAAGGGCGTGCCATCGGCCAGAAAAGCGGTGAAGTTTTCATTGCGCCAGCCATTGAGCCAGCCGGCTTCCTGCCAGCGGCGCGCTGCGCGGTGCAACTGCGCGCTGATGGCGGCGTAATCGCCCTCCACCATGCAGATCAGACCGTCATCCTGACGACGAAACAGGCTGGCTTCGGTCAGTAGCAGACGTTCCAGCCATACCTGATTGACGCTGCCCATGCGATGGGGGCCAATGAAGAGCGGGGTGAATGCACTGCGATCAAAACGGGTGATCTTGGCCAGGTACTCCAGAACTCCATCCACTTGCATGACGACTCCGAGCAGAATGCCGATTGCGGGAAGGCGCCATCATAGGATGCAAAATGGATTTTGCCCAATTTTTTCAGCATCTTGCATGTGGAAACTACTTATTCCATGCGGAAGTGTTGCAGAAAATCACGCATTGCGCTGACGCAGCAAATCAGCCAAGCCGGAATGACGCACGGGCGCGGATTGCACCGCAGGTAGCCACACTTCCTGACTGCCCGCCACCACAAAACGCTGGCGTGCACGGGTGATGGCGGTATAGATCAGGGCCCGGTTCAGCACGGCCCCGGGATTGGTCGGCAATTGCAACCAGACTTCGTCGAATTCGGAGCCCTGGCTTTTATGCACCGTCATGGCAAACACGGTTTCATGCTGCGGTATCCGCCCTGGCGCAAACTCGCGCCAGCTGCCGTCAGCCGCCGGAAAAGCCACGCGCAGGCCCTGAGCGCGTGCCACGGTAAAACCGATATCGCCATTGAACAGGCCCACGCCGTAATCATTGGCGGTAATCATCACCGGGCGGCCGGCATACCAGTCGCGCCCGGCCTGCTTGCTACCGGCTTGTTCCAGCAATGTTTCCAGCCGTTGATTGGCTTGCGCCACCTGCTGCCGCTCGGCGGCCAGCAGCATGAAACGGGAAAACGCGGCCTGAATCTCTTCCAGCGGGCGCTGTTGGCTGATGGCTGCCAGGTAGGGCTCACGCTGTTGCAGCAAGGCGCCGTCATCCAGTTGTGCTTGCAGCACGATGTCGGCATGCTCGCCACGCTGCAGCAATTGCAGTGCCGCCAGGCCATCACCGCCGTTGACCAGTGCGGCCAGCTTGCCGATACCGGAGTCGGCACGAAAACGGTGGCTGTGCGTCAACAATACCACGCTGTCAGCCAGTGCGCCCGGCACGCCCTCATCGGCAGGCAGCTGCCCGATGCCGGCCTGGGCCAACCAGGCCCGGCTGGCTGGCAGATACGCCACCTGGCTGCACAGGTCGCCCAACACGGCACCGGCATCCACCGAAGCCAGCTGGTCGCGATCCCCCAACAGGATAAGACGCGCTTGCGCGGGCAGCGCCTCCACCAGACGGGCCATCAGCCCCAGGTCTATCATCGAAGCTTCGTCCACCACCAGCACATCCATCGGCAAGGGTGCCGCTGCGTGGTAACGCGGCAATACCGCCCCGGGCCGCAGGCCCAGCAAGCGGTGCAGGGTCTGCGCCTGACGTGGTAGCTGGGCACGGACCGACTCGGCCACCGGCAGGCTGTCACGGGCACTGGCGACTGACTCACTCAGCCGTGCGGCTGCCTTGCCGGTGGGCGCCGCCATGGCCATCACCAGCGGTCGTTCGGACAGCATGGCCAGCATGGCCAGCAAACGCACCACCGTGGTGGTTTTACCGGTACCGGGACCGCCGGATACCACCAGCAAGCGCTGGCATGCCGCCAGTGCCGCGGCCAGCTTCTGCCGGTCGGGCTGGCTACCCGCGCCGGGAGGAAACAGGCTGTCCAGTATCGGCCCGGCCCGCAAGGGGTCGGGAGTCTGACGATCTGCCGCCAGCTGGCTGAGTTTTTGCGCCAGGATCTGTTCATCAAACCAGTGACGAGCAAAGTAAAGCCGACCGGCATGATCCAGAATCAAGGGCGCATATTGTCCCGGTCGCCCCAGCAAGGGGGAGGCTTGCAGGCGGCGGTATTCGGGCCGGTGAGCAAGCGGCAGACACACATGACCGGACTGATTGGCGGCGACCAACTCATGCACCAGGGCAAGCGTGCTGTCATCCAGCGCCGGGTCCAGCCGCAACAGCAAACGCGACAGCTGCTGTGGCAGCAGATTGTCCATGGCAGGCGAAGAGGAGGTCGTCATCCGCGATTTTTCTGGAAAATGGCTTTCAGCTTGCCATTGGCCTGCAACTGGGCAATGGCCCGGTTCAAGGCGGGCAGCCATTGGCGGTATTGCGGATGCAGCCGCAACATGACCGCTTGGGTGCTGATCAGCCCGCCCGGCTCGCAGCGCAGCTCTTCCGGCACCAGCATCAGACGCTCAACCTGCCGGCGCTCCAGCACCACGGCCTGCAAGCGCCCCAGCTTGAGCTTGTTCAGTGCCTCGCTCTCGCTTTGCGATATTTCATAATGCATGCCATGGCGGGAGAAATCGGCCTCAAAGACCGTCAGCGGCTGCCCTTGCAGCAGGCCAAGCACCTGCCCCTGCATCTCTTCCAGGCTTTTAGCGCTACGGCCACTGCCGCCACGCACACACAACTGGTACTCGAGCGTGCCGATCGGCAGGGTATAGAAACCGCCCACCGGCGACAGGCTGCGCCAAGCCGGATTGACCCCGACTTCCACGTCCAGCCTGGCAACCTCGAACAATTGCTGGATACGCTGGGCCGGGTAATATTCGATCTCGAAGCGTAGCCCGCTGAGCTTGCCGATCTGCTCCAGCGCCTCGCGGTAGATCCCCGCCATGGGACTATCCGGGGTGAAATTATAAGGGCCGGCATTCTCCACCATCACGCCAGCGCGCAGGGTAACGGGCGCGGCCCACGCCGGTGCCATCAGCAGGCAGCAGCACAGCAACAAAACACTACGCACCCAGCCTGGCCTCCAGTGCCGCGCAAATGGTGCTGAGCACCTTGATGCGCGCGTAATATTTGTTATTGGCTTCCACCAGTGTCCACGGCACCTTGCTGGTGCTGGTGCGGTCGACCATATCACTGACGGCCAGCTTGTAGGCATCCCACTTTTCACGGTTGCGCCAATCTTCCTCGGTAATCTTGAAGCGTTTGAAACCGGTTTCCTCGCGCAACTTGAAGCGCGCCATCTGCTCCTCATTGCTGATGGCCAGCCAGAACTTCAGTACCACCGCGCCATTGGCCGACAGCTGGTGCTCGAAGTCGTTGATTTCATAATAGGCTCGCATCCAGTCCGGTTCGGAGGCAAAGCCCTCCACCCGCTCCACCAGCACGCGACCATACCAGGTACGGTCGAAAATGGTGATGCCGCCCTTGCCCGGCACCTGACGCCAGAAACGCCACAGCCAGGGTTTGACGCGTTCTTCTTCCGTCGGCGCGGCCACGGGCACCACCCGGTAGCTGCGGGCATCCAGTGCCTGGGTGATGCGGCGGATGGTCCCGCCCTTGCCGGCGGCATCATTGCCCTCGAAAGCCAGTACCAGCGAGTGATTCTTGAAGCGCTCGTCGCGAGTCAGCCGGCTGAGGCGGCCCTGCAATTCGGCCAGCCGCAGCTTGTACTCGGCCTTGTCCATGTTCTGGTCCAACTGCAGGGTATCCAGAATGACCTTGTCGTCGATGGGGGCCAGCAGCGGCGGTGCTTCCGAACTCTCTATCCGCCCACCGTTCTGGTTCAGGCGGCTGCGGATGGCCTTGAGCAGGGTCTGGCCCACAGTGAGGCTGCGGAAATTGGCGTCTTCGCCATCCACCACGATCCACGGCGCATAGGCGGTATTGGTGAGCCGTATCATGTGCTCGCCGTATTTGCGGATGGTGTCGTAGCGCTCCATATTGGCCTTGTCATCCTCGGTGACACGCCAGCGGGTGGCCGGGTCTTTCTCCAGCTCTTTCAGACGCTTGCGCTGCTTGTCCTTGGTCAGGTGAAACCAGAACTTGAGGATGAGGGCGCCATCCTGGCTGATCATGCGCTCCAGACGCATGATGTCGAAGATTTCGCGGTCGAAGGCGTCGTGATCGATCACATCGTAAACGCGGTCAAACAGGGCATCGGAATAATAAGAACCAAAAAACATGCCGATGCGGCCCTTGGCCGGCAGCTTCTGCCAGTAACGCCACATCCAGGGGCGGGCACGCTCCTGGTCGTTGGCCGAGGCAAAGGCCACGGTGTCGATCAGACGCGGGTCCAGCCATTCATTGATCAGGTTCATGGTTTCGCCACGGCCGGCACCATCGAAACCGTGAATCAGGATCAGCACCGGGAAATCCGCCTTTTCCTTGAGATCGTACTGCACGTCCAGCAAGGCCTCCCGCAACACCGGCACCTGCTCGCGATAACTGTCCTTGCTGATGCTGTGGCCGATTTCCGCCGATTCAAACATGTCCGTCTCCTGTGCTGCACTGCTTCGCTGTGATTACCGCACCGCCGGCCTGGCTGGCGACCAGCCCGCAGTCTACATCATGCCATTGGCAAGTTCATGCCTGATTCTGTCAACGCAACACATCATCCAATGCCGCCAGCAGGCCGGGGGATGGCTGATCCTGCCAGATGCCCATGCCGGCCGCTCCGATCCCGCGCAGGTAGAGATAGCGCACCCCGGCAAAACAGTGGCTGAAATCCCGGCCGCGGGCGCCAAAATAGCGCCGCAATGCCACGCAGTAAATCAGGTATTGCAGATAATAATGTTCCCGTGCCACCGACTGCGCCAGTCTGGCCGGCGCGTAGTCCTCTGCCTGATTACCCAGGTGGTTGGATTTGTAGTCCACCAGATAGACACGGCCATCCACCTCGAATACCAGATCGATGAAACCTTTCAGATAACCGCGCACGGTATGGAAGTCCAACCCGGCGGCAGCCTGTCGCAGAGGCAGCGCCAGACCATGTGCCGGATCGGCCAGCAGGGTGCGCAAACGCCCCACATCCAGCTGGGCCACCGGCAGGGTGAACTCCATTTCCACCAGCCGCCGCCGCGGGCTCACACCAGACAGCCGCACCCCGGGGTCCAGTTCGGCATCCAGTGTCCGGCGCAGCAGGCCCAGCGCGGCCGGCTGCCAGCTCTCGGCAAAGCCATGACGGCGCAGTTGTTGCTCCACCACGGGCAGCAGCGCGGCATCATCCACCGCAAAATCGATGTTCTCGAACATGGCATGCAAACAGGTACCCGCCCGCGCGCCACGCGGGAAGGCAAAGGGACTGTCGGCAGGCAATACCGCTTCCGGCTCGGCCGGCAAGAGCTGTTCCGCACGGTCATGATCCGGCCGTTCCGTGGCCTTGCTGCTGGTGCCATGGGTGAGCGAGGTAAAGCTGGCCACGCGCCACGGGCTATACACCGTCCGCTCAAACAGGCGCGCACTATAGTCCCGCCGGCCATCCTGCGCCAGTGGCAATGGATTCACGCTGCTATCCAGCGCGCGCACCATCAGGGCTCCATCCAGTTGCTGCATCAGGGCAGAGCATTGCTGTAGCAGCTGTGACGGGTTGAATTTCAGATCGCGCAAGCCAGCCAGATCACGACTATCCGGTGCATGCAGCAGCCAGAACAGCGCTGCCGTCTGCATGTCCTTGACCCAGCCCCAGGCCAGGTATTGTCGATGCTGGGCACGGGTGAGTGCCACATACAGCAGCCGCAATTTTTCGGCCAGCATTTCACTGGCGGCCTGCTGCCGCACCATGGCATCGGCGAGCACATCCGGGGCCAACATGGCCTGATCGTGAGCGCGATAGCGCCAGAAACTGGTATTGCGCCGTTCCAGTGCGCCATCCCACAAATAAGGGCAAAACACCACCGGGTATTGCAGGCCCTTGGAGGTATGGATGGTGACGATTTTCACCAGCGCGGCATCGCTCTCCAGCCGCAGCATGGCCTCTTCTCCGCCCGGGGGATTGGCCACCCGGGCCTCCAGCCAGGCCAGCAAGGGCGCCATGCCATGGCGGCTGTCGCTCTCGCTTTGCAACAGTTCGGCCAGATGCGACAGATTGGTCAGCCGTCGTTCGCCATCCGGCAAGGGCAGCAGCCGCAAGGCCAGTTGCTCGCGCGCCATGAAGTGTCGCCAGGCGCTCATGAAGCCTTGCTCCAGCCAGCGCAGATGGTCGGCGGCATTGGCCAGCAGGCGGGCTTCCCAGCAAGCTTCATCTTCCACGTCGGCCAGCAGCCGGGCCGCATCCAGCCCGTACAGTTCGCTGACCAGAGCCACCCGCAGCCGGCCCTCGCTGGCCGGCTCCGCCCAGGCGCGCAATAGCGCCAGCATGTCGGCAGCCTCGCGGCTGGCAAACACGCTTTCCTGTGTCAGCGCCACACTGGCCACCCCGCGCTCGGCCAGCGCCTCACGCATCTGGTCACCCTGCCGATGGGTGGACACCAGCACGGCAATATCACCACCACACAGCGGCCGGCGCTGCTCGCCCTTGATGATGGCCGCCCTATCCTGCCCGGCCAGCGTCAGCAGGCGGGCAATCTCATGGGCGCAGCCCTGGGCACTGGCACGGCCGGCACTGTCCTTGTTCTGCGGCTTGTCGCCCTCGGCCGGCTGCCACAGCACCGTGAAGGCTGCGTCCTCATCGTCCACCTCCAGCACGGCACCGGAACTGGGGGCCGCCTGCACCGGCTGATAGCTGATGGCATCCAGCAGGAAAGGCTGTGGCCGGCCAAACAACTGATTGACCGCATCGACCAGCGGCGCATCGGAACGACGGTTGGTGTCCAGCGAATATTGCTGCGCGGCCGGGGCATCACCACGCGCATCCAGATAGGCAAAGATGTCCGCCCCGCGAAAACTGTAAATGGCCTGCTTGGGATCGCCCACCAGGAATAACGGCCGCTGTTGCAGGGCAAAGCAGTGGCGGAAGATGTCGTACTGGATGGGGTCGGTATCCTGGAACTCGTCGATCAGCGCCACGCGGAAGCTGCGTGCCACGGCCGCCGCCAGTTGCGGGCCGCCGTCGGCAGCGGCCAGCGCACTACCCAGTTCCGTCAACAGGTCATCAAAGCTGCGCACCCGTTCCTGACTGCGACGGCGGCTCAGTTCCGCGTTCACCCAGTCAATCAGTTCCAGCTTGAGTCCGGCCAGCGACAGCATCAGCTGCTCCAGATAGCCCTGCCATGCCGCCAGCCAAGCGCCGATGCGTTGGAACAACACATGTTCCGGGGCGACAAAGCCCTTTTTCATCGCCTTGCCCAGTTCTTCCGGGGTCAGCTTGAGCAGCAGCTTGAGCGCATCCTTGCCGGGGATCGGCAGGCTGTCCGGCTCGGCCAGCCATTGTTGTAGCTCGGCCATGCAACGCTGCAACTGAACCGGGCTATGACTGGTGGCCTTGAAGCCTTCTGTGGCCAATAGCAGATCACAACCGGTCTGGATGGTGAGGGCATCGCCGGCCAGACTACGCCAATGCTGTTCGGCCTGTTGCAGGGCGTGCTGCAAATCGGCGACAGCGGGGGCCACCACCTGCAGATAAGGCTTGGCCAGCCAGGGGCGGATTTCCATCAGCCAGCCATCCGGCGTTTCTCCCGCCTCGGCCAGCACTTGCGACAGCAAGGGACTGGTGACCACGCGGCGACGCCAGAAGTCATCCACCACCTCCACCAGCAGGCGATCGTCGTCACTGACCAACTCAGCGGCAAAGGTCTGGCCACTTTCGAAGGCGGCATCGGTCAACACCCGCTGGCAGAAGCCGTGGATAGTGTAGATGGCGGCCGCATCAAAACCGC
>JAFANL010000163.1 GCA_019232735.1 Aquitalea sp.
GAAGTACCGGGCGTGGGCGAACGTGGTCCGCGTCAGATGTCGCGCGCCACCCTGGCCGAAGTGGTGGAGCCGCGGGTGGAAGAACTGTTCCAGCTGGTGCAGCAGGAACTGCGTCGCAGCGGCTTCGAGGACCTGTTGTCCTCCGGCATCGTGCTGACCGGTGGCGCCAGCCTGATGCCGGGCATGGTGGAACTGGCGGAAGAAGTGTTCCACATGCCGGTACGCGTGGGTGTACCCAAGTATGTAGGCGGCCTGGCCGAAGTAGTGAAGACCCCGCGCTTCTCTACCGGTGTCGGTCTGCTGTTGTACGGCAAGGACCAGATCCAGACCTATAGCGGACCCAAGGTGGAAAGCGCCGGGGTTGGCCAGCTGTTTGGCCGCATGAAGGCCTGGTTCGCCGGTAATTTCTAAGCAGCGGCGGCCGGGTGGCCGTTGTTGTGAGTGGTTGTTTTTCGGGCAGCAGTAAATAGTGGAATGCAAGCTCATCTTAAACTTGAGGAGAGGCAAATGAGCGGAATGGTTTTTGAAGTAATGCAAGAGACCGCCAACGCGGCCGTGATCAAAGTCATCGGCGTGGGCGGTGGTGGTTGCAATGCCATCGACAACATGATCAGCAGTCATGTGCACGGTGTGGAATTCATCTGCGCCAATACCGATGCGCAATCCCTGCAGCGCAATCGCTCGCCGCAGAAGCTGCAACTGGGCAACAACCTGACCCGTGGTCTGGGTGCCGGTGCCAACCCGGAAGTGGGCCGCAGCGCCGCACTGGAAGACCGCGAACGCATTGCCGACGCCCTGCGTGGCGCCAATATGGTGTTCGTGACGGCCGGCATGGGCGGTGGTACCGGTACGGGTGCAGCTCCGGTGGTGGCCGAAGTGGCCAAGGAACTGGGTATTCTGACCGTGGGTGTGGTCACTCGTCCGTTCGAACACGAAGGCAAGCGCCTGAAAGTGGCACAAAACGGCATTGAAGACCTGAAAAAGCATGTCGATTCGCTGATCGTCATCCCCAATGAAAAACTGATGGAAGTGCTGGGCGACGACGTCACCATGCGTGAAGCCTTCCGCGCTGCCGACGACGTGCTCAAGGGCGCGGTAGCCGGTATCGCTGAAGTGATCACCTGCCCCGGGCTGATCAACGTCGACTTTGCCGACGTACGCACCGTGATGGGCGAAATGGGTCTGGCCATGATGGGTTCGGCCTACGCTTCCGGTATCGACCGTGCCCGCGTGGCCGCCGAGCAGGCCGTTGCCAGCCCGCTGCTGGACAACATTACCCTGGAAGGCGCACGTGGCGTGCTGGTGAACATCTCCACCGCACCGGGTTGCCTGAAGATGAGCGAATACCGTGAAATCATGGGCATCATCCGTCAGTACGCCGACGAAGATGCACAGATCAAGTTCGGTACCGCCGAGGTGGAAGACATGTCGGAAGACACCATCCGCGTGACCCTGATCGCCACCGGTCTGGGCCAGCAGAAGCCGGTACGCGAAGAACGTCCGGAGTACATCAAGATCGTCAAGACCGGCACCGACGACCGTGCCGTGGAAGTGATCAACTATGACGATTTCGATACCCCGGCCATCATGCGTCAGGGCCGGCGCCGCGCGGCACCGTCCACCGACTTCTCCAACCCGGAAGTGAGCGACAGCTACGATATTCCGGCTTTCCTGCGCAAGCAGGCGGATTAAGAAAGGTCTGATCGGATAAATAGTTAAATACTATTAACGTGTGACAAGCAATCAATAAAGCATGGCAATCGCCTGTGCTAGAATCGGGTTTTCCCGATTGCCTGAGAGCTTCACATGATATTCCAGCGCACGCTAAAACAAGCGATCAGCGCCACAGGTGTCGGCTTGCATTCTGGCGAGCGGGTGAAACTCACCCTGCTGCCGGCAGCACCCGACACCGGGATCGTCTTTCGCCGTACCGACTTGCCCGAGTCGGAGGATGTGAAAGCCGTACCCGCGCTCGTCAACGACACGCGCCTCTCCTCCACGCTGGTGACAGACACCGGCGTGCGTGTCGGCACGATCGAGCATTTGATGTCAGCCTTTGCCGGCTTTGGCATCGACAACCTCATTGTCGAGGTCACGGCGGCGGAAATGCCCATCATGGATGGTTCCGCCGCCCCTTTCATCTATCTGCTGCAAAGTGCTGGCGTCGTAGAACAGCCAGTGGCCAAGCGCTTCATCCGCGTCAAGCAGGCAGTGGAAATCGTGGAAGGCGACAAATGGGTCAAACTGGAACCGATGGACGGTTTCAAGATCACCCTCTCCATCGAATTCAATCACCCGGCCTTCAATCTGGCCCCGCAAAAAGTCACCATCGATTTCGCCAGCAGCTCCTATCTGGACGAAATCAGCCGCGCACGTACCTTCGGCTTCATGCACGAAGTGGAATACATGCGCCAGCATGGCCTGGGGTTGGGTGGCAGCCTGGACAACGCCATCGTGATCGATGACGAATACGTGCTGAACCCGGAAGGCCTGCGCTTCCCCGACGAATTCGTGCGTCACAAGATCCTGGATGCCATCGGTGACCTCTACATCATCGGTCATCCGCTGATTGCCGCCTTCTCCGGGCACAAATCCGGTCACGCGCTCAACAACAAGCTGCTGCGCAAGTTGCTGGACACGCCGGATGCCTGGGAATACGTGAGCTTCAGCGATCCGCTGGATGCCCCGTCCAGCTTCCACCGTCTGCCCGAGGTGGTATAAGCATGCTGGCGCTATGGCGGCTGTGGGCCATCATCCTGATCCTGGTATTCGGCTGGGCCGCCATCAGCTATGCGCTCACGCGCAATCCGCGCTATCTGCACATCAGCCACCGCCTGTTCAAGTGGACTGGCGGGCTGGGCTTGCTCATCACCTTCTTCTGGCTGATTGCCAAGCTGATCCGCTAGCCGCACACTGCCAGCTTCTTTTCTGAAGACAGCACCCGGCTGTCGCTTGCTGGAGGTTCTCATGTCCGGATTGACCCATTTCGATGCCAGCGGCCAGGCCCACATGGTGGATGTCGGTGACAAAGCGGTCAGCCGCCGTCGTGCGGTGGCCAGCGGCAGCATCCACATGCTGCCTGCCACGCTGGTGTTGATACGTGATGGCAACCATAAAAAAGGCGACGTGCTGGGCATTGCCCGCATTGCCGCCATCATGGCCTCCAAACGCACTGCCGACCTGATTCCCCTGTGTCACCCCATTGCGCTCACTCGCGTTGCTGTTGAGTTTGCGCTGGACGAAGCTGCCAGCAGCGTCAGCATCAGTGTCACCGCCGAGTGCAGCGGCCAGACCGGGGTGGAAATGGAAGCGCTCACCGCCGCCAGCGTCGGCCTGCTGACCATCTACGACATGTGCAAGGC
>JAFANL010000267.1 GCA_019232735.1 Aquitalea sp.
CCTTCGGAGTAAGCTGATGGATTTTGAAAATGCCCGTTTCAACATGGTCGAGCAGCAGATTCGTCCGTGGGACGTACTTGACCCCAAGATTCTGGACCTGCTGTTTCACGTGAAACGCGAAGATTTCGTCGCTGCCGACAAGCGCCAACTGGCCTTTGTCGACACCGAACTGCCGCTGTCCAACGGCGGCAAGATGCTGCAGCCCAAGCTGGAAGCCCGTCTGGCACAGGACGTTGCCGTGCAGCCGCAGGACAAGGTACTGGAAGTGGGCACTGGCGCCGGCTACCTGACCGCTCTGCTGGCCAAGCTGGGCCGCCACGTGTACAGCGTGGAAATCAATGCTGCCACGCGCGACAGCGCGGCTGCCAACCTGAAGAAAGCCGGCATCGGCAATGTCACCCTGGTTGAGGGCAATGGCCTGGATGGCCTGAAGGAACAAGCGCCTTTCGACGTGATCGTGGTGGGCGGTTCCCTGCCCGTGGTACCGGAAACGCTGAAAGCCCAGCTGGCTGTTGGCGGCCGCCTGATCGTGGTGGTGGGCGACCTGCCGGTGATGAGCTGCAAGCTGATCAAGCGCGTCGGCGAGTCTGCCTTCAGCGAAACCAATCTGTTCGAAACCTGTATTTCCCGTCTGGCCAAGGCTGAAGCCATCGAGCCGGAACGTTTCGTTTTCTGATGCTGCGGGAAATCTCGGCCAGTGATCTGGCAGCCTGGCGCGCAGACAGCACCGCGGAACAAGCGTTGTTGCTGGATGTGCGCGAGGACTGGGAAGTGCAGCTGGCCAGCATTGCCGGCTCGCTGCATATCCCGATGAACCTGATTCCGCTGCGCATGAGCGAGCTGCCGGATGACCGGATCATCGTCACCGTCTGTCACCATGGCGTGCGCAGCTACCAGGTTGGCCTGTATCTGGCCAATGCCGGTTTCGAGCAGGTACTGAGCCTCAAGGGTGGTGTGGAAGCCTGGGCCAGCGAAGTCGACCCCGGCATGGCTCATTACTGAGCTCGAGCAGCCGGAAATCAGCAGCATCCAAGTTAGGAACAAGGCCATTCCCGCTGTGGAATGGCTTTTGTTTTTGAACCCTGTCCACCGTGCCGCGTCCAAAGCGGTCATTGCCTCTATCAGATGGAAGCTGTCTTGAGCCTTCGCCAACTGCCATTTCTCGCCCCTGCCCTGGCCCCGGTACACCCGGCCTGGGAAGCCGTACTGAATACACCAGCCGTATTTGCCCGCCTGCGCCAGATCGACCAGCAACTGAGCCAACAGGCAGCCCAGGGCAAAACCCTGTTCCCCGCTCGCGAAGCCATTTTCAATGCCCTGCGCTATGTCGCTCCGGCGGATGTCAAAGTGGTCATCCTGGGCCAGGACCCGTACCACGGGCAGGGCGAAGCCATGGGCTTGTCGTTTTCAGTACCGCCCGGGGTGCGCATTCCGCCCAGCCTGCGCAATATCTACAAGGAGCTGATGGCTGACCTGGGCGGCGGACAAGCCGCCAGTGGCGACCTGACGCATTGGGCTGAACAGGGCATCCTGCTGCTCAATAGCGTACTGACGGTGGAAATGGACAAGGCCGGCAGCCACGGCAAGCTGGGCTGGCAGGAAATCAGCGATGCGCTGATTGATGCCGTCAACCGGCAAAACCCCGGCTGCGTATTCCTGCTGTGGGGCAACTGGGCACAGACCAAGGCCGAGCGTATCGACCACAGCCGCCATCTGGTGCTGACCGCCGCCCACCCCTCGCCCTTGTCGGCCAGCCGCGGCTTTCACGGTTGCCGCCATTTCTCCCAGGTCAATGCCTGGCTGGCCGCCCATGGCCGCAGCACCATTCACTGGACAGCTGCAGCCAGCCAGAACAGCCTGTTCTGATTGAGTGTTGCCACAGGATTGCCACTGCTGGCCCTGCATGTAAAACCCTGCTTTTCAGCAGGGCTGCATTGCCCTAAGCTAGCAGGGGTTATCTTCCCGCCTCTCCCACATCGTGGATATTTTCTTTCTCGTCGTACTGATCATGCTGAATGGCGTATTTGCCATGTCGGAAATTGCCATCGTTTCTTCACGCAAGGTCAGGCTGCAGCAATGGGCCGAGGACGGTCGCCGTGGTGCCCGTTCCGCACTGCGTCTGGCCGAAGAGCCCACCCGTTTTCTGTCCACCGTGCAAATCGGCATTACCAGCATCAGCATTTTCTCCGGTGTTTACGGTGAGGCCGCACTGTCCGAACATCTGCAGGACTGGCTGGAACACAGCCTGCCCCAGCTGCATGCCTATAACAAACCCTTGTCCGTCGCGCTGATGGTGGCTGCCATCACCATGCTGTCGCTGGTGTTTGGCGAACTGGTGCCCAAACGGCTGGCCATGCTGAACCCGGAGGGTATCGCCAGCACGCTGGCCCCGCCCATGCTGCTGCTGTCACGGGCCACCGCGCCGCTGGTACGCATGTTGTCCCGCCTGACCGACACCTTGTTGCGGCTGATCGGTGCGCGCAAAAGCAGCGAGCCTTCCATTACCGAAGAAGAAATCCGCGTGCTGATGGAACAGGGTGCCGATGAGGGGGTGTTCGACCGCGCCGAGCAGGAACTGGTGGAAAACATCTTCCGCCTGGATGACCGCAAGGTGGCCGCGGTGATGACGCCGCGCAAGGATATTGTTTCCATCGACATCGAAGACCAGCAGCACGACAACCGCCAGCTGCTGATCGCACATGCCTACAGCCGCTTTCCGGTATGCAAGGGTGGCATGGAGCATGTGCTGGGCATTCTCAACACCAAACGCATGCTGGACCGGGTGCTGGCCGGCCAGAGCGTGGATTTCATCGCCGATCTGCAGATTCCCCTGTATGTCCCCGCCACGGTGACGCTGATGCAGCTGATGGAGCAGTTCAAGCTGGCACGCACCCATCTGGCACTGGTGGTGGACGAATACGGCGAGCTGGAGGGCCTGGTAACCATGAACGACGTGCTGGAAACCGTGGTGGGCGATCTGCCCTCCATCCATGCCGATGGTGAGGACAATGAGATCGTGCAGCGCGAAGACGGCAGCTATCTGCTGGACGGCATGGTCAGCCTGGATGCCTTCCGCCAGTACTTTGACATCGATGAAGCCCTGCCGGGCGAGGATACCGGCAATATCCACACCCTGGGCGGCGTGATGATGTATCAGCTGGGCCGGGTGCCCGGCGTGACCGACCGCTTCGACTGGCAAGGCTTCAGCTTCGAGGTGGTGGACATGGACAAGACCCGGGTGGACAAGATCATGCTCAGCCGACTGCCCTCCAGCCGGCTGGAGAAAAACGACAACTAGCCTTGCCGGACCAATGCACTTGGAGCTTGTGCAAAATCGCGCGAGCGAGAGCGAGACAGGGCGAAAACACGTAACGCAGTATCGCCCCATATTTAACGAGCACAGCAGGCTATGCACAGGTTCAGCCGTCTTGGGCCGCTTGCTCACCCCGCCGCCACTGCCGGCTGCCGCAGCCGGTAGCGTTCGGTCCACAAGAACAACAAGGGGTTGAGCAGAATGGACAGGATGGCACCGGCCAGGATCAACGAGTGGCTGTGCTCGCCCATCAGCCCCAGGGTAATGCCCAGCCCGGCCAGAATGAAGGAAAACTCACCGATCTGCGCCAGGCTGGCAGCAATGGTCAGTGCCGTGGCCGGGCTGCGGCCAAACAGCCGCACAATGCCATAAGCCCCCAGCGACTTGCCCACCACGATGATCAGCACCGTGCCCAGCACTTCCCAGAAGTTGTGCAGCAAGACCGAGGGGTTGAGCAGCATCCCCACCGATACGAAAAACAGCACGGAAAAGGCATCACGCAAGGGGAGCGACTCTTCGGCGGCACGGTGGCTGAGTGGCGATTCGGCCAGCACCATGCCGGCAAAGAAGGCGCCAAGCGCAAACGACACATCAAACAGCAGCGATGCCCCGTAAGCCACCCCCAGTGCAGTGGACAGCACCGCCAGCCGGAACAGCTCGCGACTACCGGTGTAGACAATCCGCTCCAGCATCCAGGGAATGAAACGGCGGCCAAACACCAGCATCAGCGCGACAAAAGCCGCCACCTTGCCCAGCGTCAGCACGATGGTCCACAGCACGGCACTGCCGCTTATCACCGTATTCGCTCCCTTACCACCCAGCACGCCGGCAAAGATGGGCAACAGCACCAGGGTCAGCACCATGACCAGATCTTCCACCACCAGCCAGCCGATGGCGATCTTGCCATCATCCGTCTGTTCCAGATTTTTTTCCTGCAAGGCTTTCAGCAGCACCACCGTACTGGCGGTGGACAGCGCCAGGCCAAACACCAGCCCCTCACCCAGCGGCCAGCCCAGCAGCTGCGACATGCCCAAGCCCAGCGCGGTTGCCAGCACAATCTGGCCAATGGCACCGGGTAGGGCGATGGCTTTCACCGACAACAGGTCGCGCACGGAAAAGTGCAGTCCTACGCCAAACATCAGCAAAATCACCCCCATCTCCGCCAGCTGCGGGGCGATCTGGCCATCGGCGGTAAAGCCGGGAGTGAACGGACCGGCCACAATGCCGGCGCACAGATAGCCGATCAAGGGGGGCAAACGCAATCGAAATGCCAGGGTACCCAGCATGAAGGCAAACACCAGACTGCCGACAATGGTGGCAATCAGGGGAGAATGATGAAGCATGGCGCAGCCCTCCGGTAAAGTCTTGATGTCATGACAGATCACGGAAAATACGCTGTAGTTCCTCTGAATATTAAAAATCAGTCAGAAAAACACAAATAATTTGTTGTGCATAACATTGAATGCTGAAAATTCCGGGCGAAATACAAAATTCGACCATGAATTCATCAGCTTGTCTTTCGCATCATGCCGCGCATGCCTCCGCTGTATTTCTGCTTTGGAAAAATCTGCCCCATCAGGGCTGCCAAGCTGAACCGGTCTGACAAGTAGGCAGAAAGGCAAGGGCAGCGTATTCTCTGGCCTGCGCCGCCCCGTCCGGCCGCGTCATTGATTATTTCCCTGCCTCTGGAGCATTCATGGCCCGCTTGTCTGTCATTCCCCTGCTGTCCACCTTGCTGTTCAGCCAGCCCTGTCTTGCCGATGAAGCGGTGCACAGCATGACACTCAGCCTGGCCGGCAATCTGTACCAGACTGCCTCTGGCAGCGGATCGAAATTGCAGCCCAGCATTGATCTGCGGCATGACACGCCCTATGGCAGCCTGTTCATCCAGCAAGGCGAGGCCGGCCTGGGCCTGCCGGCTCCGGGAGGCTGGGTCTCGCTGGCTGCGGCCAATGAGTCGCAATGGGAACTGGGGGCCAACTCCAGTCACTGGATGGGCGTGGCACGTTACGGCCTGGACCTGCCGCAGGATGGCTCCGTGTCCATCGGTTATGCCGACCGGCTGGGCTCTGCCAGCCCGGGCAGCCTGTTGATCATGAATCTGGACCTGACACTGGCTCATTGGCAAAACCAGCGCATCAGCCTGCTGGGCTGGGGCAGCCTGGCCGACTCACAGCGCGCCCGCAGTCTTGGTCATCAGGCCGATGGCAGTGGCCGCCACCTGGAACAGAGCAATCTGCTGTTGATGCTGAATCATCCCTTCAATCCGCGCTGGTCGGTGGATGTGGGTGCCGGATCCCGCTGGCAGGCTGACAGCAGTCAGCAACACACGGCCGGCTGGCAGGCCGTGCTCAACGTCAACTGCAAGCTGTACTGAAACCGCCAGCCCGGTTCACAAAAACCGGCCACACACCGCGGTATGGCGCGAGCCACTCCAGCGATGTGCCGTATCTTCATAGCTGCCCAGCAAGTCCAGACCGGCCTTGCGCATCATGCCGGCCGATGCGGCATTGTCCAGATGCCGGTCAGCACACAGCCAGCCGCAGCCCTGCTCCCGCAAGGCGGCACACACCGCCAACAACAGGCGGCTACCCAATCCCTGGCCGGCACAATCCCGGCTGACCACGGCTTCAATCAGGAAAGCCGCCTGTTCCGGGGCAATGTCTGCTGGGCGATAAGCCGGATATCTGTCGGTGACGGCAAACAGCATGATGCCCAGCAAGCTGCCTTCCTGCTCCGCCAGCAGGCCTTGCACCCTGCCCTCAGCCAGTTGCTGCAAGGTTTGCGCCACCCCGTCCGCTGGCAGGTAATTCCAGTCGTTTGGCCCGTGGCTCAGTATCAGCTGTTGCAGCGCCGTGCAGTCTGCCGCCGTGGCAAAACGCAGCTTGATGGCTGTCATTTCTACTCGTTTCCTTCTCTCGCTTCCCTGTCAGACAGGGTCAAACCATCCCGCCCGCCGCCATAAAGGCCCGTCAGGCCGTTTTGCCGGCCTTTAACGCGTTACGACGTGTCAGGCAGGCTAAATGCCGCCAGCGGCCTGCTACAGGCGTTAAAACGGCTCTCAGCACTGGTGGTAAGCGCGATACCAGTCAACAAAGGCCTGCATGCCTTGCTGAAGGGGGGTATCCGGCGAAAAACCCACCGCAGCCCGCAGCCGGCTGGTATCGGCATAGGTGACCGGCACGTCGCCATCCTGCATCGGGTAATTCTCTTTCACGGCTTCGCGGCCACAGGCCGTTTCTATGCTGTGGATAAAATCCAGCAAGGCCACCGGTTGGTGATTGCCGATATTAAACAGCGCATAAGGTGGCTGGCCGTTTTCGCCTGTCGGCAGATGCTGCATCACCCGCACCACCCCTTCCACGATATCGTCGATATAGGTGAAATCGCGCTGCATCTGGCCGTGGTTGAACACCTTGATCGGTCTGCCCTGCAGTATTGCCTCGGTAAACAGCCAGGGAGCCATGTCCGGCCGACCCCACGGGCCGTAGACCGTGAAAAAGCGCAGCCCGGTACACGGTAAGCCATACAGATGGGCATAGCTGTGCGCCATTACCTCATTGGCCTTCTTGGTGGCGGCATAGAAGCTGACTGGCGCATCCACCCGGTCGTCTTCGGCAAACGGCACCTTGGCATTCTGGCCATAAACGCTGCTGGAGCTGGCATACACCAGGTGTTTCACGCCGTGACGACGGCAGGCTTCCAGTACATTGGTCATCCCCACGAGATTGCTCTGGGCGTACACATGGGGATTGTCGATGGAGTAACGCACGCCAGCCTGGGCTGCCAGATGGATCACGTAGTCGAAATCCTCCGCGGCACACAGGGCATTCAAGGCATCCCAGTTAGCCAGATCCAGTTGCACGAAGCGAAAGCCTTCCTGGCCCCTTAGCGTGGCCAGACGAGCCTGTTTCAGGCTGACCGGATAGTAATCGTTGAGATTATCCACCCCCACCACGCTATTGCCTTCGCTTTGCAGCAGACGTTCACATACCGCACGGCCAATAAAACCGGCTGCGCCGGTCAGCAATATCTTCATGGTTTGTTTCCCAATCGGTGCAGCTCGTTGAGCTTGGCGTATTTGATATAGCTGTTGAAGCAGCCGATGCTGATGTGGACAAGTCCGGGCAAACCATCAAGAAAACCACAACGGAACAGGTAAAACTTGGTAAAGCGCAGCAGGGGGCTGAACACCAGCTTGCCCCATCCCGCTTTTTTCCCGCGTTTATACAGCATGTCTGCCTGCAGGCTGGTATAGCGGTTCTGCTTGGTCAGATAGATGGCGATGTCTTCTCCGGACTCGTGCATCAGGTCGCCAGAGAGCTTTTCCACAGGGCTTTCAGTCTTTACATACTCATGTACCAGATCATCCGACCAGCGCGCATGGCGGCGATCAAACAACCGCAAGCTCCAATCCGGATAGCCTTCGCCATGCTTGAGAAAACGTCCCATGAAACGGTTGCTGCGGGCAAAACGGTAGGCATGTGCTTGTGGATTGTTCAGTATCTTCTTGATTTGCAATACCAATTCTTCTGATGGCCACTCATCGGCATCCAGACACAATACCCAATCATGGCTGGCAGCCTGGACGGCAAATTGCTTCTGCGGACCAAATCCCAGCCAGTCCTGGTGGATAACTCTGGCCTTATAGGCAGAAGCTATGGCGACTGTTTCGTCAGTACTGCCTGAATCCACCACCACGATCTCATCGGCCCATTGAACACTGGCCAGGGTTTTTTCCAGCTGTGCTGCTGCGTTTTTAGTGATGAGTACCACGCTGAGCGCTTGTCGCATCTTTTCTTGTTATTCCCATATGTATATAGAAGAAACTAGTAGAAGCAGGCCACATGCTGTGGATAAGCCTGTTTTTACCTGTTTGTTCAATGGTTTATTAGCAGACCTAACTTGTTGAACAGCCCTATGCTGCAGACAGGATCCTTTGTGGATAACTTCAGCGCTTACCTGTTTTTCAGGTTTATCCACATGCTGTCAGCGACTTGGCCAGACCGGTCTGTGAGTACACGTTTTACCTGTCTTTGCTGTTTATCTTAAGTCCAATTTTATTATGAAGAGACTAATGAAGGCAGTGTGATTCTGTTGATAACCCTGAAAAAGCCTTGTCAACTCAATGGTTTGTCCTGTTGATGGCACTGGGATTAATCAGGTGGCGGGTAGGCTGGCAGATTGTGGATAAATATGGGCGGAATAATTCACAGCAGTTTATCCACAATTGTTGCCAGCGGATTTTACTTGGTTAACCACAGCAACGCTCGGTTACAATGCGCGCCATGATGAACGTACTGATCGTGCGTACCTCGTCGATGGGCGACCTTATCCACACCTGGCCTGCCATTACCGAGCTGAAAACGCACTACCCCAACCTTCGCATCAGCTGGCTGGCCGAAGAAAACTTTGCTGATATCCCCCGTTTGCACCCGGCGGTAGAGCAGGTTATTCCTATGGCATGGCGTCGCTGGCGCAAGCGCCTGTTTGCGGCGGATACCCGGGCAGAAATGAAGGCGGTATATCAACAGCTGCAAGCCACACGGTGGGATCTGGTGGTGGACTGCCAGGGCCTGTTGAAAAGTGCCATCCCGGCCAAGTTAAGCCGTGGCCCACTGACCGGTTATGACCGTCACAGCATCCGCGAACCGCTGGCCTGCCTGCTGTATGACAAAACCCACCGGGTGGATTGGTCCTTGTCTGCCGTCGAGCGCTGCCGTCTGCTGTTGTCCAAGGTATTCGGCTACCAGCCCGAGGGCAGCCCGCGCTTTGGCGTACCGGCTGCGGCCCGTCCGGCCTGGCTGCAAGACGATCAGTACGCCGTACTGCTGCATGCCACCAGCCGTGCTTCCAAGGAATGGCCGGAACAGTACTGGATTGCGCTGGGTGAACGATTGAACGCGCAGCACGGCCTGCAATTGATCATCCCCTGGGGCAATGCCGCCGAACAGCAGCGCGCAGAGCGACTGGCCGCCGCCATGCCACAGGCCGTGGTGGCACCCCGGATGAACTTGGTGGAGGCCTGTGGCCTGCTAGGCCATGCCCGTGCCGTCATTGGCGTGGATACCGGCCTGTCTCATCTGGCCAATGCCCTGAATGTGCCACTGGTGGCCATTTATACCGATACCGACCCCGGCAAGACCGGGGTGGTGGAAACACCCTGGGCCACCAATCTGGGCAATATCGGTCAGTGTCCGACGGTGGATGAGGTATATCAGGCCTTGCTCGCCCGCAAGGACATGCAATGAACTGGCGGCGTGGGCTGTACTCGCTGTTGTGGTGGGCAGCCACGCCACTGATCCGCCGCTACCTGAAAAAACGCGCGCGCAAGGCACCGGCTTATCTGCAGCACTGGGATGAGCGTTTTGGTGAGGCCGATCAACCACAGGCCACCGGAGCGATCTGGATTCATGCGGTATCGGTAGGTGAAACCCGTGCCGCGCTGCCCTTGATTCAGGCTATCCGCCAGCAGTGGCCGGATGCACCGCTGTTGCTGACCCAGATGACGCCCACCGGCCGCGAAACGGCCCGCCAGCTCTACCCCGATGCCGAAGTACGCTATCTGCCCTACGACTATCCGGGCGCGGTGCGGGATTTTCTGGCCTGCTGGCAGCCGCGCTTTGGCGTGCTGATGGAAACCGAGCTGTGGCCCAATCTGCTGCATGCCGCCCGTCAGCAAGGTGTGCCGGTATTTCTGGCCAATGCCCGGCTGTCGGAAAAATCGCTGCGCGGCTATCGTCGCATTCAGGGGCTGATTGGCCCAGCGTTGCGTGATTTGACGGCCATTGCCGCACAAAGCCAGCCAGATGCCGAGCGTTTGCAGCAATTGGGGGCGGTTAAGCCGCAAGTCTGTGGTAATACCAAATACGATTTCACCCCGCCGGCTGCCATGGCGGAACTGGCTGCACAGTTTCGCCAGCGTATTGGCCAGCGGCCGGTATTCATCTGTGCCAGCACGCGTGATGGTGAAGAAGCGTTGATCCTGCAAGCCTGGCAACAAGCTACGGTCGGCAATGCCCTGCTGTTGCTGGTGCCGCGTCATCCGGAACGTTTCGACAGCGTGGCTGCGTTGGCGCAGGACATGGGCTTTGCCGTGCAGCGCCGTAGTCAGCAGCAGGACATTGCTGCCGACACCAGCATCTGGCTGGGTGACAGCATGGGCGAACTGTTTGCCTACTATGGCTGTGCCGAGGTGGCTTTTGTTGGTGGCAGCCTGCTGCA
>JAFANL010000272.1 GCA_019232735.1 Aquitalea sp.
GCCGCGATAGCTCAGGTCGTTGCCGGTACGGCCAACCGTGCACAGGGCGGTATTGCCGGCGGCAACGCCGGACAGGGCGACCGATTTCTTCGGCTTGCCAGTCAGAACCACTTCAGTCATGCCATTTCTCCTTGGACAATTTCTCTGGTGTTACTGTTGTGCGCGTGGCGGGGCAGCGTATGGCCGCCCGGCCTGATTGCTTTTGCTGCTTGAGACAGTTACTTGTTTTGCCTTCGGCAGATACTTACTTGTTCTTGCCTTCGGCAGATGTTTATTTGTTTTTGCCTTCGGCAAACAGCCCGTCCAGCTTTTGTTCGTAGCTGTGGTAGCCCAGGTGCTCGTACAGGTCCATGCGGGTCTGCATCAGATCCAGTACATTTTTCTGGGTGCCGTCACGGCGCAGTGCACCGTACACATTCAGTGCGGCCTGGCTCATAGCGCGGAAGGCAGACAGCGGATACAGCACCAGCGATACGCCGTTTTCGCCCAGTTCCTGCGTGGTGTAGAGCGGGGTGGAGCCGGATTCGGTGATATAGACAAGCACCGGTACGCCCACTGCTTCGGAGAATTTCTTGTACATGGCCAGGTCGGTCATGGCTTCCGGGAAAATCATGTCGGCACCGGCCTCCACGCATGCCACGGCGCGTTCGATGGCGGCATCCAGTCCTTCCACCGCCAGCGCATCGGTACGGGCCATGATGACAAAACTGTCATCCTTGCGCGCATCGGTTGCAGCCTTGACGCGATCCACCATTTCTTCCTGGCTGACGATGGCCTTGTTGGGGCGATGGCCACAGCGTTTTTGTTGGACCTGGTCTTCGATATGCACGGCGGCGGCACCGGCCTTTTCCAGGCTGCGGATGGCGCGGGCGATATTGAAAGCGCCACCCCAGCCGGTATCGATGTCCACCAACAGCGGCAGCTCGGTGACTTCGGTAATGCGGCGGACATCAATCAGCACGTCTTCCAGGGTGGTGATGCCCAGGTCCGGAATGCCGCAGGAGCAGGCAGCCACACCGCCGCCGGAAAGGTATAGGGACTTGAAACCCGAGTGTTCGGCCAAACGTGCTGCATAGGCGTTGACTGCGCCAACTACCTGCAGCGGCTTTTCCTGTTCTACGGCAAGACGAAAACGTTGACCGGGTGTGCTCATGGCGAGGTCCTTATGAGGATGCGGGTGGTATTGCAGATTATTCTAGCAAGTGCTTGGTTGGAGTGCAAATGCTCTATGGCGGTTTGCCGACCTGTACGGGAAGGTTCAGGTTTTCTTCCGGCTCTGGTATGTTTCGCAGCAACAAGCTCGGGGAACTCAATGCAAGTGCCACGGTCTAGTGATGTGTTCACAAGTCGCACATACAACTAAACCAGTGAACAATTCAGGGAGCATTACAACGACATGAGTGATCGTGCTATCGATCAACAGTTGGTGGAGCGTGCCCAGCGAGGTGAAAAAAGAGCTTTCGACCTGCTTGTTGCAAAATATCAGCGTCGTCTGGCTAGACTTTTGTCACGCTTTATTCGCGACGGCTCGGACATCGAAGATGTGACGCAAGAAGCATTTATCAAAGCGTATCGCGCACTGCCGTCTTTTCGCGGCGAGAGCGCGTTTTACACATGGCTGTACCGGATCGGCATCAATACTGCCAAGAATTTCCTTAGTTCATCCGGGCGACGCCCGGTGGTGAACAGCGAGTTTGAGGACGAGGATGGCGTGAGCTTTGACCTGGCGTCACAAGTTCCCGACCTGAATACGCCCGAAACCGAGCTGATGAACAAGGAAATCGTGACCACGGTCAATGCTGCCGTGCAAGCTCTGCCAGAGGAGTTGCGCACCGCCATTTCACTGCGTGAAATGGACGGACTATCCTATGAAGAGATTGCCCAGGTAATGAATTGTCCGATTGGCACCGTGCGCTCGCGGATTTTTCGGGCACGCGAGGCGATTGCTACCGAATTGCGGCCATTGCTGGATACGGCCAAGAACAGAAGGTGGTAGGTATGAAAGAAAAATTATCCGCGCTGATGGACGGCGAGCTGGACGGGCAGCACGCACAGAGGGCCATCAATGCCATTACCGATGAAGAAGAGCTGAAAGAAACCTGGAACGCTTATCATCTGATCGGGGATGCCATGCGCGCCAATACTCATGTGGCAGTGAGTGTGCGCCAGCAAGTAGCCCAGCAGCTGGTGGATGAACCCACGGTGCTGGCGCCGCGGCGCTGGTTTGCGCCGGTGCGCAACCGACGGGCCGGGGCGGTGGCGCTGGCTGCCAGTGTCAGCTTTGCCGCCGTAATCGGCTGGCAGCAGCTGTCGCATGGCAACGGTGCTGCGGTGATGGCGGATCGGGGCGTGCCGGTAGCAGCCTTGCAGCCGGCACAGGAGCATGATGACCTGTATCTGGCGGCGCATCAGGAAATGACGGCGGATCAGAGCGTGTACAAGGTTTCCTATGGAAATGGAGTCCGCCACTGATGCGTCTGACACAGCTGTCCGGGGTCTGTCTGCTGGGCTTGGCGGCCCTTGCCCATGCGGATGATGATTGGCAGATAGTGAAAAAAGTGGCTGTTGCCGCACGGCAGCAGCCGCTGAATGGTACCTATCTGCATCAGATGAATAATTCGCTGGAAACCTTCCGCATCGTACGCGGTGGAGCCGGTGACAATATCCAGGAAAAACGCACTTCACTGGATGGCCCTTCCCGCGAAATCATCCGCAAGGGCCTGGAGTTGAATTGCTATGCTCCGGATGCCAAGGCGCTGTCGGCGGCCAAGGTGAGCGCCATGCGGCTGTTTCCCGCCTTGTTGCCCGATGATATTGCCAATATCGGCCAATCCTACACGGTGAAGCGTGCCGGCAAGGACCGCGTTGCGCAGCGTGACTGCAACTGGCTGGAACTGAAGCCGAAGGACAGCAAGCGTTACGGCATGCGCATGTGCGTGGAGCCTAACAGCCTGCTGCCACTGAAGATCATGACCCAGAATGCGGCGGGCGAGACGGTGGAGCAGTTCACCTTTACCGAAATCGATCTGCAGCCCCCTAAAGACAAGGCCGCATTCAAGCCGCAGTACAAGCAGAACTATGTATTGCGTAGTGCCAGTGCGCCGCAGATGACGATTGATGCCGATGCGGCAGCCGAAGTCAGTGGTATGCCAGCCGGTTTCAAATTGCTGCGTGCCGTGCAGCGAACCTTACCGGGGCAGGTGGAGCGTACCGTTCGCCATATGGTCTATAGTGACGGGCTGGTCATGCTGTCCTTGTTCATCGAGCCGCAGGCGGAAAGCCGGGGCGAGCGTGCAGTCAATCTGCACGGTGCTGTCAATATGGCCACCGCCGATCAGGGGGAATATCTGGTCACGCTGGTGGGCGACATGCCGGAGCCCACCATGCTGGCCATGATCAAAAACCTCAAAATTGTCCTCAAGCCCTGAAGTGGCAGCCTGCCACCCGCCGCCGGTTTTCTTCCGAGTGGCGGGTGGGTCAGTCTTTTTCTGTTGTTCCCGTGCTAAACACCTCAAGATGGAGCGATTATGCCGATCAAAAAACTGATCGTTGCTGCCATGCTGGCGGCCTCTGCATTGACCATTGAACCTGCCGTGGCGCTGGCTGGCGATTTGCCGGATTTTGCCCGCATCGTGGAAAGTGAAGGACGGGCGGTGGTCAATGTCAGCACCACTGCCACCATCAAGCAGAATGTCAGTGCCTTGCCGGGAGGCATGGAAGGGGATCCGTTCTTCGAATTCTTCCGTCGTTTTGCCCCGCAGCAGCAACAGGAGCGGCAGGAACGTTCACTGGGTTCCGGTTTCATCATCTCCGCCGATGGCTATCTGCTGACCAATGCCCATGTGGTAGCCCGTGCCGATGAAATCACCGTCACGCTCACCGACAAGCGCGAGTTCAAGGCCAAGGTGATTGGCTCGGATGCCCGCACGGATGTGGCCTTGCTCAAGATTGATGCCAAGAACCTGCCGGTGGTGCGATTGGGTAATATGGCCAATGTACGGGTCGGCGAGTGGGTGCTGGCTATCGGCTCGCCATTCGGCTTCGAAAATACTGTGACTTCGGGCATTGTGTCGGCCAAGAACCGTTTGTTGCCGGATGAAAATTTTGTTCCCTTCCTGCAGACCGATGCTGCCGTCAATCCGGGTAATTCCGGTGGGCCGCTGTTCAATCTGCAGGGCGAGGTAATTGGCATCAATTCGCAGATCTACAGCCGCTCCGGTGGCTTCATGGGGATTTCTTTTTCCATTCCGATTGATGTGGCGATGAATGTGGCCGACCAGCTCAAGGCCACCGGTAAGGTGAGCCGTGGCCGGATCGGGGTGGCCATTCAAGAACTGAACAAGGATCTGGCTGCTTCGTTTGGCCTGAGCAAACCGTCCGGTGCGCTGATCAATGAGGTGGAAAAGAAGAGTCCGGCCGAGAAGGCGGGCCTGCGGGCTGGTGATATCATCCTGTCGGTAGCGGGCCAGACGGTAGAGTCTTCGTCCGATCTGCCACGGCTGATCGGTGCTATCCGTCCAGGTAAGCCAGTTGCGCTGGATGTATGGCGCAATCGTGCGGCGCTGAAGCTGACCGTGGTGCCGGAAGAGCTGAAAACCGAGGATGCCCGTAGCGCTCAGCGTGAGTATCGCGCGCCGCAAGCGGTGCCGGATGCGCAGAACATGAAGCAATTGGGACTGGCATTGGCTGAACTGACCCCGCAGCAGCTGAACCAGGCGGGTATCAAATATGGTCTGCAAGTGCGCCGCGTCAGCGGACTGGCTGTGCGCTCCGGTCTGCAGCCCGGGGATGTGATTGTCGGCCTGGGTGGTGAAGCGCTGAGCAGCTTTGCCCAGTTCAAGGCCGCGGTGGCGGCGACGCCCAAGGGCGGTACGCTGGCTTTGCAATTGCTGCGTCAGGGCATGACCCTGTTCATTCCATTGACAATTGGTGGGGAAGAATGAAGTTGACCTTGTATTTCCGTGAGTACTGCAGCTTGTGCCACCAGATGCTGGCCGAGCTGCAGCCATGGCAGGCCAGACACGGCTTTGAACTGGATGTGGTGGATGTGGATGCCGACCCGGCACTGGAGGCCAGATTCAATGAACTGGTGCCGGTATTGATGGAAGGCGAGCAGGAGATTTGTCACTGGCATCTGGATATTCCTGCTTTGGCTGCACATTTGGGCGAAATCGGCTAAAATCCGCGCCAGTGTGAGTGATTTGAGGGCACGCCAGCGTGCCCTTATCTTTTTGCTGGATACCGATGAAACATATCAGAAATTTCTCGATCATTGCCCATATTGACCATGGCAAATCGACCCTGGCCGACCGCTTCATCCAGTTTTGCGGTGGCCTCGAGCTACGTGAAATGAGTGCGCAGGTGCTCGACTCGATGGATATCGAGAAAGAGCGCGGCATTACCATCAAGGCCCAAACCGCGGCCCTGCAGTACAAGGCAAGAGATGGTCAGGTATACAACCTGAACCTGATCGACACCCCGGGACATGTGGACTTTTCCTACGAAGTTTCTCGCTCGCTGTCCGCCTGCGAAGGCGCGCTGCTGGTGGTGGATGCCTCGCAAGGCGTGGAAGCGCAGACCGTGGCCAACTGCTACACCGCCATTGATCTGGGCGTGGAAGTGGTGCCGGTCCTGAACAAGATCGACCTGCCGGCGGCTGAGCCGGAACGCGTGTCCCAGGAAATCGAAGACATCATCGGTATCGAAGCGATTGATGCCGTGCGTGCCTCGGCCAAGTCCGGTATCGGCATCCAGGACATCCTGGAGGTCGTGGTCAGCAAGATTCCGCCGCCGGAAGGTAATCCGGATGGCCCGCTCAAGGCGCTGATCATCGACTCCTGGTTCGACAACTATGTCGGCGTGGTGATGTTGGTGCGCGTCAAGGACGGC
>JAFANL010000288.1 GCA_019232735.1 Aquitalea sp.
CAGACCGAAGGGATGACGCAACACGATGGTTTCTTCGCGATCCGGTCCGGTAGAAACGATATCGATCGGTGCACCGCACACTTCCTCGATACGCTTCAGGTAAGCCTGGGCATTGGCCGGCAGGTCTTCCCAGTTCTTGACGCCGACAGTGGAGTCAGTCCAGCCCGGCATGGTTTCGTAGACCGGTTCACACTTGGTCACTGCATCGGAACCGAAGGGCAGGATATCTACCAGCTTGCCATCCAGCATGTAGCCGGTGCACAGCTGGATGTCTTCCAGGCCATCCATCACGTCCAGCTTCATGACGCACAGACCGGATACACCATTGATCTGGATGGAGCGCTTCAGCGCAGCGGCATCGAACCAGCCACAGCGACGCGGACGACCGGTAACGGAACCGAATTCGTTACCACGCTTGGCCAGGAAAGCGCCGATTTCGTTTTCCTGTTCGCTGGGGAAGGGACCGGAACCCACGCGGGTGCAATAGCCCTTCACGATGCCCAGTACGTAGTTGAGCATTTGCGGCGGTACGCCTGCGCCCGGAGCGGCCGCACCGGCCACACAGTTGGACGAGGTAACAAAGGGATAGGTGCCGTGGTCGATGTCCAGCAGCGTGCCTTGTGCGCCTTCGAACAGGATGGGCGTACCAGCCTTGTCCATGTCGTACAGGGTACGCGATACGTCAGCCACCATCGGCTTGATGCGCTCGGCCAGCTTCATGGTGTTGGCCAGGATAGCTTCATAGCTGACTGGTTCAGCCTTCAGCAGATTGGTCAGCAGGAAGTTGTAGTAATCAACGTTTTCCTTCAGCTTGGCTGCGAAGCGTTCCGGATTGAACAGGTCGATCACTTTCAGGGCACGGCGAGCTACCTTGTCTTCATAGCAAGGGCCGATACCGCGACCGGTGGTACCGATCTTGCCGGCGCCCAGCGAGGCTTCGCGCGCCTGGTCCAGTGCTACGTGGTAAGGCAGGATCAGCGGGCAGCCTTCGGCAATTTTCAGACGGGCCGAGGCATTCACGCCGGCGGCTTCCAGTTCGTCGATTTCCTTCAGCAGCGCTTCGGGCGACAGCACCACACCGTTACCGATAAAGCACTCCACGCCTTCGCGCAGGATGCCGGACGGAATCAGGCGCAGCACGGTTTTCTTGCCACCTACCACCAGGGTATGACCCGCATTGTGACCACCCTGGAAACGTACCACAGCACGTGCGTGGTCGGTCAGCCAGTCAACGATCTTGCCCTTGCCTTCATCACCCCACTGGGTACCGATCACGACAACATTCTTGGACATTGGAAAAACCTCTTCTTCAGTCAAACTAAAAATCAGTTAAACGGGACGATCTGCCAGCCATCAGCGGCCGGAATCAGTTCACGGTTGCAGCCGATGGCTTCGGCTGATTCCCCCAGGTAATCGATGATCACCACTTCACCAGCAGTACGCAGGCCTTCGATTTCCGCTTGCGCTGCCGGCAGATGGCGATTGGAAACGCGAATGCCCATGGCACTGCCGCGCTCCGGCAGGATCTGGATCAGATCGCGCAGGTCCAGGCTGAAACCGGTAGCCGGACGGGCACGGCCGAAACGACGGCCAACATTGTCGTAACGACCACCGCGCGCCAGCTCCACGGCCCAGCCCGGAGCGTAGGCAGCAAAGATCAGGCCGGTGTGATAATGCGTGCCACGCAGCTCGGACAGATCGAAGCTGATGGCCACGCGACCTTCGAACGCACGAGCGATAGCGGTAAGCTGCATCAGAGCCAGTTCGACTTCCGGCAGCGATGGCAGACGGGTACGCGCCTTTTCCAGCACGGAGGCCGGGCCGTACAGCTCCGGCAAGGCCAGGAAGGCGGAGCGATACGGCTCGGCCAGACCAGCAACCTGCTCGGCAATGCTGGCCGCATCCTTGTTTTGCAGAACAGCAAACAGCTCACGCGTAGCCTGCGGCGACAGGCCAGCCGCATTGGCCAGACCACGGAAGATGGCGGTATGGCCCACGTCCAGACGCAGTTGCGGCACCTTGACCTGATCCAGCGTCGACAGCATCAATTCGATGATTTCGATATCTGCCTCGATGCCGGCATAACCGTACAGTTCAGCCCCCACCTGCATCGGCTGGCGTGAGCTCATCAAACCGTTGGGACGGGTATGTACCACGCTGCCGGCATAGCACAGGCGCGTCACGCCGGTGCGATGACCCAGCAGATGGGCATCGATCCGTGCGACCTGCGGCGTGATATCCGCGCGCAGGCCGAGTTGATGACCAGACAGCTGGTCGTCAAGCTTGAAGGTTTTCAGGTCCAGCGCGGTATCGCCTTCAGCGATCAGCGAATCGACATATTCGATCAGCGGCGGCAGGACCAGCTCATAGCCAGCACAGCGGAATTGTTCCAGCATCGCCGCTTTGGCGGATTCCACCTGGCGGGCGGTAGCGGGCAGAATGTCCGCGATGTATTCGGGTAACAGCCAGTTACGCATATTCCGGGTTCGACAAGTAAAAGGCGGGATTCATCACCCCGCCTTGTTTACGGCAAACTGGCCGGGGTGTCCGGCCAGCCATGAAAACTGATTGTAGATTCAGGACAAGGCTTACTTGCCCTTGGTGGCGGCCTGCGGGTTCTTGAAATACTTGAAGAACTCGCTGTTCGGGTCCAGCACCATGACATCGCTCTTGTTCTTGAACGACTCTTTATACGCATCCATGCTGCGCCAGAAGGCATAGAACTCCGGGCTGCGTCCGTAAGCTTCGGCATAAATCGCCGCAGCCTTGGCATCGCCCTCGCCCTTCAGTCGCTGCGCCTTGTTATAGGCTTCAGCCAGCAACACATCACGCTGTTTTTCCGCTTCGGCTCGAATCTGTTCCGCTTCGGCGGCACCTTCGCTACGCAACTGGCTGGCGACGGTACGGCGCTCGGACTGCATGCGGTCGTAGACTGAGCTGCTTATTTTATCCGGAAAATCGACACGTTTTAAGCGTACATCGAGAATTTCCACGCCTATTTTACGCGCATCTGCGTCGGCGCGCTTGCGAACCGTCTCCATGACCTCGTCACGCTTGCCGGAAATGACATCCGCGACAGTCTTCTGACCGAACTCGGCGCGCAATCCATCATTGATGGTCTGCTTGAGGCGGGCAACTGCCGCCGTTTCCGAGCCAACGGTCTTGTAGAACTGTTCCACATCGGCGATACGCCATTTTACATAGCTATCCACCAGCACGTTTTTCTTCTCGCGCGTATTGAACAGCTCCGGTGCCTCGGCATCGATGGTCAGTACCCGGCTATCGAAATAGCGTACGTTCTGCAGCAAGGGGATCTTGAACTGGATACCTGGTTGCTTGATGACCCGCTCCACTTCGCCGAACTGAAACACCATGGCGTACTGGCGCTGATCGACGGTAAACAGCGACAGGCTGGCGACAAACAGGATGCCGAAAATGGCGAGCAGGGTTGGCATGATTTTTTGCATCTCAGCGCTCCCCTCCCAGAATGTCGCGGCTACGGCCAAAATCACGACCATTCTTGTTGCGTGGTGCCGGAGCGGCCGGTGCCGGTGTAGCAGCAGGCGCCGCCGGTACCGCATTGGCCGGGGCTGCCGCCGAAGTTGCCACCTGGGTCAGCTTGTCCAATGGCAGGTAAAGCAGGCTGTTATTACCTTTCTGATCGACAATCACCTTGCTGGTCGCACTCATCACTTGCTGCATCATGTCCAGGTAGAGGCGGTCACGCATGACCTTGGGCGCCTTGTTGTATTCCGACAACACTTGCTTGAATCGGGCAGCATCGCCCTCGGCTTGTGCCACGACTTTCTGTTGGTAGGCTTCGGCTTCCTGTTCCAGCCGTGCCGCCATGCCGCGCGCCTTGGGTACCACGTCGTTGGCATAGGCCAGGCCTTCGTTGCGCAGCTTGTCCTTGTCCTGTCCCGCCTTGACTGCATCGTCGAAGGCAGCCAGCACTTGCTCTGGTGGCTGCACCGCATTGATGTTGACCTTGGCAATACGCACACCCAGCGCATAGCGATCCAGCACGTCCTGGATCAGTTTCTGTGCTTCTGCGGCAACCTGGGCACGGCCTTCATTCAAGACAAAATCGACCTTGTTGCGCCCCACGACTTCGCGGATGGCCGTTTCGGTGGCCTGCTTGACGATATCGTTGGCATTACGGTCAGTCGCGGCATTATTGAACAGGAAGGCCTTGGGGTCTTTTACGTCGTACTGCACCGACAATTGCACATCAATGATGTTCTGGTCGGCCGTCAGCATCAGCGACTCTTCCGGCACCTTGTTCTTGGCATTGCTGCGATAGCCCACTTCCACGCTGCGCAGTTCGGTCAGGTTGACGATTTCCACCTTTTCGAAGGGATAAGGGGCGTGCCATTGCAGACCAGGATCGGTCACGCGGCTGAAACTGCCCATGCGCAGCACTACCCCCTGCTCCTTGGCATCAACCACATAAAACCCACTGCCCAGCCATAGCGCAGCCAAGACGCCCACCACGGCAAACGCGCTATGTCTGAAGGCGCTGCGTGGTGCGGGTTCGGGCTGACCTGCCGGCGGTTTGGCACCCAGCAGGCGGGCCAAGCCCTGATTGAGCTGGCGAAATATTTCGTCCAGGTCCGGCGGTCCATCATTGCCCCGGCGTCCCCGGTTAGGATCATTCTGCGACATATTCGTCTTGTTCTTCGTGTTGGTTTTCAGGTGACTGCAGCCGTTCGGCAAGTCCTGCACGCAAGAGTTCAAGTCCCTCCCCGGTCAGGGCGGAGACCCGAACAGCCTGGAGCAGGCCTTCCTCACCTCTTTCGATCTCCGCCGGCAATTGGCGCAGGTCGGTCTTATTCCAGACAATCAGTTGGGGCACTGTTTCAGCGCCGATTTCCGCCAGCACCTTGTTGACTTCATCAATCTGCACATCGCGCATGGGATTGGACGAGTCCACTACGTGCAGCAGCAGGTCCGCCTGGATGGTTTCCTCCAGTGTGGCGCGGAAGGCTGCCACCAGGGTATGCGGCAAATCCCGGATGAAGCCAACGGTGTCCGAAACAATGATGGATGTTTCGGTATTGAGAAACAGCTTGCGGCTGGTGGTATCCAGCGTGGCAAACAACTGGTCTGCCGCGTAGCTTTGCGCCTTGGTCAGGGCATTGAACAAGGTGGATTTGCCCGCATTGGTGTAACCGACAATGGAGACCGAGGCAATGCCGGTGCGCTGGCGACCACGACGCTGGGTATTGCGCTGTTTCTGGACCTGCGCCAAACGCTCTTTCAGGGCCTTCACCCGTTTGCCCAGCAGACGGCGGTCGGTTTCCAGCTGGCTCTCACCCGGTCCGCGCAAGCCGATACCCCCTTTTTGCCGCTCCAGGTGGGTCCAGCCGCGTACGAGTCGGGTGGCGATGTGCGACAGCTGTGCCAGCTCCACCTGCAGCTTGCCTTCATGACTACGCGCACGCTGAGCAAAAATATCCAGGATCAGGCTGGTGCGATCGATGACCCGGCATTGCAAGGCCCGCTCCAGATTGCGCTCCTGTGCTGGCGACAGCTGGTGATTGAAAATCACCACATTGGCTGCGGTGGCACGGACCAGCAGCGCAACTTCTTCCACCTTGCCCTTGCCGGCAAACAGGGCTGCATCGGGGCGCTGGCGTTTACCCTGGACCACGCCGGTAACCGTTACATTGGCAGAACCGACCAGTTCTACACACTCGGCCACATTTTCCTGATGGTCAGGATCACCAAAATCCAGACAGACCAGTACCGCCTGGTCTCCAATATCGGGACGATCAAACACTGTATAAGAAACCGTAGAGAATGTTTCTGCACCGATGCAACAAGCAACACTGGCAGAAGGATGCATGAAAAAAGGCCGTCAGGCCGTGTCGGCAAGACACAGCCTGGCGGCCCGCGGGATGGCAGCGATCAGCCTGATCAGGCGTCTTGCTGATCCTGCTTCTGACCCGGATGTTCGTGCGGGATGTTTACCGGACGGGCCGGAACCACGGTGGAGATGGCGTGCTTGTAAACCATCTGGGTCACCGTATTCTTCAACAACACCACGTATTGATCAAAAGACTCAACCTGACCCTGCAGCTTGATGCCGTTTACCAGATAAATGGATACCGGCACATGTTCCTTGCGCAGAATATTCAGGAACGGGTCTTGTAACATTTGCCCTTTAGAGCTCATTCGTTTTCTCCGAATCGTTGATTGTTGTATTAAGTAATCGTTAAAACCCGGCTGGCATGCTTATTTTTAGCAGAAAAAAACCCAGCCTACTATTTTTTACCACCCTTGCCCCAGCGCACTTCCTTCTCGCGTCCACGCAACTTGGACATCGGCTTGGGTTTGGCGCGGGACTTTTCCTTGGATTCTTCGGTATCGAAGGGGTTTTCCGAGGTTTTGTACTGCACTCGCAGCGGGGTGCCCTGCAATTTGAACACCTTGCGGAAAGTATGTTCCAGATAACGGGTATAACTCGCCGGAATCGCATCCAGGGCGTTGCCGTGAATAACGATGATAGGCGGATTCATGCCCCCCTGGTGAGCATAACGCATCTTTGGCCGCATCAGACCGGAGCGTGGCGGTGCCTGACGCTCAACTGCAACATTCAGCACACGTGTCAGCTTGGGCGTGGCCAGTTTCACCATGGCAGCCTGGTAGGCTTCATCGATGGACTTGAACAAATCGGCTACACCACGGCCTTCGATGGCCGAGATGTAATGGAACTTGGCAAAGTCGAGGAAGCTGATCTTGCGGGCGATATCCCGCTTGATGGTTTCCTTTTGTTCGAAGTCCAGGTTATCCCATTTATTCACCGCCACCACCAATGCACGACCTGCCTCCAGGGCGAAACCGGCAATGGTGGCATCCTGCTCGGAAATATCCAGCTGGGCATCCAGTACCAACACGGCCACATTGGCGTCTTCGATCGCCTTCATGGTCTTGATGACGGAGAATTTCTCGATTGCCTCGTTCACCTTGCCCCGACGCCGCACACCGGCAGTGTCGATAATGGTGTAGGTATGGCCTTCGCGCTCGAAATCAATATAGATGCTGTCGCGAGTAGTGCCCGCCTGGTCAAAGGCGATCACGCGCTCTTCACCCAGAATGGCATTCACCAGCGTCGACTTGCCCACATTGGGACGACCGATGATGGCGAATTTCGGATGATAGCGGTCTTCTTCTTCCACTTCTTCCGGGAAGTCCTCCAGCACCATCTCCATCAATTCGCGTACACCATCACCGTGCGCGGCGGAAATCACCAGCGGCTGGCCCAGTGCCAGTTCGTGGAATTCGGCACCGGCAATCGCATGACTGATGCCCTCAGCCTTGTTGACCACCAGAAAGACCGGGCGGTCGATCTGGCGCAGGCGGTTGGCAATGATCTTGTCTTGCGGGGTAATGCCGGTACGGCCATCCACCAGAAACACCACGGCATCCGCTTCATCCACGGCCTGCAGAGTCTGCTTGGCCATTTCAAACAGGATGCCTTCATCGACCACGGGTTCAAAACCGCCGGTGTCCACCACCAGATACGGTTTTTCCCCCACGCGACCATGGCCGTAATGGCGGTCGCGGGTCAGGCCGGGCTGGTCGGCGACCAGGGCGTCTCGGCTGCGGGTCAGCCGGTTGAAAAGGGTCGACTTGCCCACATTGGGGCGGCCGACCAGCGCTACGGTAGGTTTCATGTTACAGCTTTTACTCGATAGACAGCAGCGACAGGCGGCCATTCACCCCCTGCACCAGGGCAGAGGCACCCAGTGAGACGGGTTGGGCGGAAACACCTTCGCTGCCGAGTTTTACACGGCCCACCAGGCTGCCGCTTTCATTGGACAGCAGGTGGCCATAGCCTTCGCCATCGGTCACCAGGACAAAACGTCCGAGCATGGCAGGGCCAGATACATTGCGGAACTTCAGGGCGTCGTTCTTCCACAGATTGCGGCCAGTATTGCGGTCATACGCCCATACCGAACCATCTTCAGCGGTGGCGTACACCTTGCTGGCATCCAGCGCCACACCGCGGCTGGAGGACAACTCACGCGCCCACATCAGGCTGCCGCTCTTGGCATCAAAGCAGGCAACGCGGCCCTGGTAGGCAACACTGCATACCTGGCCACCATCGTAGACCGGGCGACTGGTGATATCGGTGATACGTTCCAGTTCGGTGGCACCGCGCGGGTTGGCGACCACGCCTTCCCACAAGGTATTGCCATTGGCCGGACTGAGAATGTCCAGCTTGCCGCCGGGCAGGCCGACCATGACCGCTTCGTTACCCACAGCCTGCATGGAGCCGGTATTACGCACCAGCAATTGCGGCTGGGTGTGCGCAACCGACCATTGCTGCTTGCCATCAGCCAGGGTAAAGCCGGTGATACGACCATCATTGCTGCGCACCACCACCATGCCGGCAGCCACTTGCGGTGCTTCCAGGGCCACGCTGGTGAGGGTTTGTTCCCACAGTGTCTTGCCACTGCGGCGATCCACTGCCAGCAGCTTGCCATCCTGCGTCCCCACCACCACGGTATCGCCGGCAACGGCTACACCAGAAGACAGTTCACGCTTGAGATTGACATCAGTGGCAACACGCCCGCTCAAGGCATCGACCGTACGGATGCGCCCCGCCGGATCAGCCGTGACCACATTACCGTTGGCGTACACCGGGGTAAAACCGCTAGCAGACTCTGCCTGTGACAGCGTCCATTTCACATTCAGGGCCTGGATGGGCTTGATGGCCGCCAGCGGTGTGGGTTTAGCAGCGGAAGAACTTTCAAACCAGCTGGCGCAACCGCCCAGCAAGAACGAGGAAAGAACAGCAGTAACCAGCAGTTGGCGGCGCATCAATTAACCTCCCAGTGCGTCGAGTTTGGTCTGAATGAACTGGCGGTTGGGCGATTCGCCCACCAGCTTGGCCAGGGCAGCCTTGTAAGCATCACGCGCGGCAGCCTTGTCACCCTTGGCTGCATGCACGTCGCCCTTTTGGTCCAGGAACAGGGCATCAAAAGCGCTGGGGTGTGCCTGACCCAGTTCGGCAATGGCAGCATCATAGCGCTTTTGATCGAGTTCAATGGTGGCCAGACGCAGATGCGCCACGGCCACCATGGATTCATCCTTCACGTTCTGCACTACCCAGGATAGTTGTGCCTGCGCGGTAGCCAGATCATTTTTTTCGAAGGCCACCTTGGCCGCCAGCAAGGCGGCCTCGGCTGCGTAGGCCGTGGAAGCATAATCAGCCTGCAGCAGGGCGGCCGAAGTCTTTACCTTGGTCAGATCCTGGGTCTGCGCAGCCTGCTCTACATCAGCAAACACCACGGCAGCCTTGCTGGCCTGCCCTGCCTGATAGTAGCCATAGCCCTTGTAGCCCAGATAGGCCACGCTGATGGCGAGAACCGCACCGCTGATCAGCTTGCCCCACTGTTGCCAGAAGGCCTTCATGGAGTCGATTTGTTCTTGTTCCTGCAAGTCGTACGCCATTGCGCACCCTCCTTGATATCAAGCCTTGATGGCAGCAATGGCGGCGGCAAGCTGCGCCAGCGCCACCGTCTGCTGCGCCACGTCGGCACGCATGGGTTTAAGCACGGCCTGACCGGCTGCCATTTCGTTTTCACCGATGATGACGGCGAACTCTGCGCCACTGCCATCGGCCTTTTTCATTTGCGACTTGAAACTGCCCTCACCCAGATGCTGGATGACCGACAGCCCGGCACTGCGCAGTTGCTGTGCCAGTTTCATGGCGTACATGGCCGCGCCTTCGCCCTGTTGCACGATGTAGACGTCAACATTGCGCGCTGCCGGCAGCAGGCCCTTGTCCTGCAACAGCAGCAACACACGCTCCAGCCCCATGCCGAAGCCGATGCCAGGTGCCGACTTGCCGCCCAGTTGTTCGATCAGGCCATCGTAGCGGCCACCGGCACATACCGTGCCCTGCGCACCCAGTTCGGTGGTCACCCATTCGAATACCGACTGGTTGTAGTAATCCAGACCCCGCACCAGACGCGGATTTTCGACGAAGTCGATACCGAGGCTGGTGACCATGGCCTTCCAGCCTTCGTAATGCGCGCGCGATTGTTCACCCAGATAATCCGACAGGCGTGGCGCGTTGTCGGCCATGTCCTGCAAGGCGGGGTTCTTGGTATCCAGTACGCGTAGCGGATTGGTGTAGAGGCGGCGCTTGCCGTCTTCATCCAGAATGTCGACAAAGCCTTCCAGATAGGCAATCAGCGCCTGACGATGGGCCGCGCGTTCTTCGGCATTGCCCAGCGAATTGATCTCCAGGCGCACATATTGGCTCAGGCCCAGACGCTGCCACAGGTCAGCCGTCATGGCGATGATTTCGGCGTCGATGTCCGGACCAGCAAAACCCAGTGCCTCGATACCCATCTGGTGGAACTGGCGGTAGCGGCCTTTTTGCGGTTTTTCGTGGCGGAACATCGGGCCCATGTACCACAGCTTCTGCGTGGTGTTGTACAACAGGCTGTGTTCCACCACCGCGCGCAGCGTACCGGCCGTGCCTTCCGGGCGCAGGGTCAGGCTGTCACCGTTGAGACTGTCGATAAAGGTGTACATTTCCTTTTCGACCACATCGGTAACTTCGCCGATGGCGCGCACGAACAGCGGCGTGGTTTCCACGATGGGCGTGCGGATATTCTGGTAGCCATAGTCAGCCAGCAGCTTGCGCAGCACACCCTCAAAGTATTCCCATTGATAGGATTCGGCGGGCAGCACATCATTCATGCCCTTGATTGCCTGCAGTTTTTGCGCCATTGATCTAGGTTTTCTTGCTATTCGATTAATCTTGTTCTTGCCTGCCCGCTCATCAGCCGCGCTGCGGATGAATCGGAATGGTCCGAGTGACCGGTTCGCGCCGCTTGCTGCCTTCGGCACCATAACGGCTACGGACATAATCATCCACCAAGGCCTTGAATTCTGCGGCGATATTATCGCCTTTCAGGGTGACATCCTTCTGGCCATCCACATAAACCGGGGCGACCGGGACCTCGCCAGTACCTGGCAGCGAAATGCCGATATCCGCCAGCTTGCTCTCGCCCGGGCCATTGACCACGCAGCCCATCACCGCCACTTTCATGTCTTCCACGCCGGGGTATTGCAGGCGCCAGATCGGCATCTGCTCGCGCAGATGGCTCTGAATCTGCTCCGCCAGTTCCTGGAAGAAGGTGCTGGTCGTGCGGCCGCAACCCGGACAGGCTGTCACCAGCGGGGTAAAGCTGCGCAAACCCATGGTTTGCAGCAGTTCCTGCGCCACCACCACTTCGCGGGTGCGCGCTTCGCCCGGCTGCGGTGTCAGCGAGATACGAATGGTGTCGCCAATGCCCTCTTGCAGCAGGATGGCCAGCGCGGCAGAGGACGCCACGATGCCCTTGCTGCCCATGCCTGCCTCGGTCAGCCCCAGATGCAACGGGAAATCGCAACGGCCGCCCAGATCACGGTAAACGGTGATCAGGTCCTGCACATTGCTGACCTTGCAGGACAGCAGGATGTTGTTTGCCGGCAGACCCAGTTCCATCGCCTTGTCAGCCGATTCCAGTGCCGACACGATCAGCGCTTCGCGCATTACCAGTTCCAGCGGCAGCGGTTGTGGCTTGCTGTTGTTGGCGTCCAGCATGCGTGCCAGCAAGGCCTGATCCAGGCTGCCCCAGTTGACGCCGATGCGCACCGGCTTGTCCAGCTCGGCCGCGGTGCGGATCATGTAGGCAAATTTTTCGTCACCCTTGGCACCCTTGCCAACATTGCCCGGATTGATACGGTACTTGGCCAGCGCACGGGCACAGTCGGGATATTCCTTCAACAGGCGTTCGCCATTGAAATGGAAGTCACCGACCAGCGGGACATTGCAGCCCATATCGTCCAGCCGCTGACGGATTTCCGCTACGCGGGCCGCCGCCTCCGGTGAATTGACGGTAATGCGCACCAGCTCCGAGCCGGCCTGGGACAACTGGTAAACCTGTTCTACGGTGGCGATGGCATCTGCCGTGTCGGTATTGGTCATGGACTGCACCACAACCGGCGCATCCGACCCTACCATGACATGCCCCACACGCACCTGGCGGGTGAGACGTCGCGCGATATTCACGCTATTCATGCAAAAATCCGCTTTTACTTGAGTTCAATTTTGGCGGTAGTCCCGCGAATCTTGTCCGTCAGATCGACTGCCTGCCCGTTAAAGTTCAACTTGACCTGGGCGGCATTGCCTATTTTCAGCTGGAAAGGCGGCATGCCGCTGATTTCCTTGCTGCTGCCGGCTTCCAGCGTACCAAACTGTAACTTCTTGCCCGTGGCATCAATGACGGAAACCCAGGCGGCCTGGCTGGCAGTCAACTGGATATGCCCGGCAGCCTCACTGGAAACAGGCGCACTGGCTGCCGGCTTGCTGATGCTGCTTGCGGCAGAGGCAAGCGGCTTGCTCGGTACCGGGGCCGGAGCCGCCTGAGGCTGACTGGCGACCACGGCAGGGCTGTCAGGCGCCGCCAGCGCAGCCGATGCAGCTTGCGCGGCGGATGCGACCGGAGCAGACAAGGCCTGCTGGGTCAGCATGGGCTGCAAGCCTGGCGCTTCGGCCTGGGTGGCCCTGCCTTGCCGGCCACCAAACCATAACACCACGGCACCGACGACAGCGGCTAGCAATAACAGCAACAGCCACTTGCCAGTCTTGCGCGCGGCAGCAGGCGGTGCGGGCACGCGGGCCAATGTATCGGCCATGCTGCTGCTCGACTCGGTATGCGCTTCGTGCTTGACCAGATTGACCACATCATTGACCGCAGACGGAAAGTGTTGCTCCAGTTGCTGCATCAACGGCTCAGGATCCACCTTGAGAAAACGGGCATAGTTCCTGACAAAACCACGTACAAATGTTGCACCAGGCAGCTGCTGGAAATCATCTTTCTCGATGGCTTCCAGCTGCCGAATCGACAGTTTGAGTCGTTCGGCCACTTCACCCAGACTCATGCCGGCTTGCTCTCGCGCTGCCTTCAGCACGATGCCGACTCCCGGTCTGGCCGCCTGGTCTTGCGCTTCCTGTTCCATCATCAGCTTCCGCTCAACAACAGTTGTGTTTCCCTGGAGTCCGGGTAACGGTTTTTCAGCATGGACGAATATTCCGCCTCGGCTGCCCGGTCTCCCCCTTTTCTGGCGATCTGGACACCCAGCCACAGCACGTCGGCACCTTGCAGATTATTGCCGGAAAGCTGTCGCAGCCGCCCAAAGTAAAAAGACGCCAGCTTGGCATTGCCCAGCTCCAGATGCAAGGCTGCCAGTTCACGCAAGGCCGGCAAATAATCGGGAATCAGGCGCAAGGCAGTCAGCAGGTAGTCATTGGCCTGGGTGGTTTCACCCAGTTTGACACTGCAACGACCCATATTGAGATAAGCAACTTGCGGGGTCTGATACAGTGGATTGGCCACGGCCTTGGCAAAGTAGTCCATGGCCGCCCGTGGACGTTCGTGCTCACACAGGAACTGGCCGTAATTGTTATTGGCCTCCGGACTGGAAGAGTCGACCTGCAAAGCCTTGAGAAAGTTCTGTTCAGCCTGGGCATCCTGCTGCATCAGGCTAAACACATAGGCGCGGGACAGATAGCCACCCACATAGCCATCGTCGGCCTGAACGGCCTGATTGGCGGTTTCCAGCGCCACCGGCATATTGCCCAGACGGGCATATTCCACGGCCAGCTGACTGCGGATTTCCGCCAGTTTCCGGTTGGCCGGTGCGGCGAATGCGACAACGGCATACGCCAACAGGCACACTGCCATCCACACTCGCCACTGTTTCATTTTTCATTCTCCTGGGCTATCTGCATCCACTTGACCTGGCGGCGGGTCTTGTCCATCACCTGGCCCGCCAGCTGACCACAGGCCGCGTCGATGTCGTCCCCGCGTGTCTTTCTTACGGTAACCACGTAACCCTGTTCCTGCAACAGCTCCCGGAAAATGCGGATTGCATTATTACTGGAGCGATCGTAGCCGGAGTTGGGGAAAGGATTGAAAGGAATCAGATTGAACTTGCACGGGACATCCCGCACCAGTTCCAGCAATTGCCGGGCATGTTCCGGACGGTCGTTGACGCCGTCCAGCATCACATATTCAAAGGTGATGAAATCCCGCGGGGCTTTTTCCAGATAACGCTGGCAAGCGGCCATCAGCTCTTTGAGCGGATATTTCTTGTTGATGGGGACGATTTCATCCCGAATGGCATCGTTTGGAGCATGCAGGCTGACGGCCAAGGCCACCGGGCAGGTTTCACGCAGCCGGTCCATCTGCGGTACCAGTCCGGAGGTGGACAAGGTGACACGGCGGCGGCTCAGGCCATAGCCGTGATCATCCAGCATGATTTGCAGTGCACTGACCACATTGTCGAAGTTGGCCAGCGGCTCGCCCATGCCCATCATCACCACATTGGAGATGACGCGCTCGTTCTTGGGTGTAACACCCATGGCCTTGTTGGCCCACCACAGCTGGCCGATGATTTCGGCGGTGCTGAGATTACGGTTGAAACCCTGGCGGCCGGTGGAGCAGAAGGTACACTCCAGCGCACAACCTACCTGGGATGACACACACAAGGTGCCGCGCTCGTCTTCCGGAATGAACACGGTTTCCACACCGTTGCCGGTGCCGACATCGAGCAGCCACTTGCGGGTACCATCACTGGACGCCTGCCCGGTCATCAGCGATGGCACGCGCACCTCGGCACGCTCGTGCAGCTTGGCACGCAGGCTCTTGGCCAGGTCGGTCATCGCGTCGAAATCGTCTTCGCCCATCTGGTGCATCCAGCGCATCACCTGCTTGGCACGGAAGGCTTTTTCTCCCATGTCGGCAAAGTGCGTGGTCAGCTGATCCAGATTGAAGTCGAGCAGGTTGGTTTTCATGCAATCCTCGGTAAAACAGCGGCAGCCACCGGGCTGCCGCCAGATACATCCATTACGGCAACACGAGATTAACGGGAGTAGATCTCGGAAGAAGCAAAGAAGTAAGCCACTTCGATAGCCGCATTTTCAGCGCTGTCGGAGCCGTGTACGGCGTTGGCGTCGATCGAATCGGCGAAATCGGCGCGGATGGTGCCGGCGTCAGCCTTTTTCGGGTCGGTAGCGCCCATCAGTTCACGGTTCTTGGCGATGGCGTTTTCGCCTTCCAGAGCCTGGATCATCACCGGGCCGGAAACCATGAAATCAACCAGATCCTTGAAGAAAGGACGTTCTTTGTGCACAGCGTAGAAGCCTTCGGCTTCAGCGCGGGACAGTTGCTTCAGCTTGGCTGCAACAACTTTCAGACCGGCAGATTCGAAACGATCATAGATCTTGCCGATGACGTTCTTGGCTACGGCATCCGGCTTTACGATGGACAGGGTACGTTCAATTGCCATAAATATCTCCCAAATACTCCCAAATAACAGAACAAGTGGCTAAACTAGGTCCTAGCTTATCCACTCGGGTTACGCAATTCTGAGGAACCCGATATTTTACCAGCCTTTTCAAGCGTCTGCTGCATAAAAATTCAAGGCCATGACAGAACCCAAGCAACGGCAAGACCCCGGTAATGAGCCGGATGAAAAAGACCTCAACAGCAAGCTGAAAAAACGCCTGGCGATTGCCGGCGGGCTGGTTGCCGTGGCATTGGCTGCCATACCGGTGCTGGACAGCATGAAAAAGCCCAAGGTGGAAATGACGGCCACGACCCCGGCGGGCAGCTCGGGCAAGATCGTCAATTCCAGCTCGGCCCCAGCCCTTGAGCAACCCGCTCCCGAGCCGGTGGTGGAAAGTAGCGCGCCCGCAACAGAAGCCAGCGCACCACAAAGCGATGCCGGCAGCTCGCCCTCGCCGGCCGCCCCCATTGCCACCCCACCGCAAACCCCGGATGTGAGCAAGACACCTGCGGTGGCCAGCGCCAAGCCGGTCAACCCGCCCGTGGCCCATGCAGCGGCCAAACCGGCCAGCAAGCCTGGCAGCACACCAAGCACCACGGCGCCCGCACCGGCCGCACAAGCCACGCCGGCCGCCGCGCCCGCCCCCACCCGCAGCGTGATGGTGAAGCCTGTGCCCGCACCGGCGCCAGCCGTGACGGACAACGACAGCGCCGCCGCCAGCCCGTCGACACCCCCGACCAAGGCCAGACCGGAAGGCAGCTCACTGGGCTACAAGCTGCAACTGGGCCTGTTCTCCAGCATGGGCAATGCGGAAAAGCTGGTGAAGGAACTCAAGGCCAAGGGCATCGAAGCCCACACCGAAACCCGTGTCCAGCTGGGCCCGTTCAAAAGCCGCGCCGAAGCCGACGAGGCCATGGCCAAGCTGCGCGGCCTGGGTTACACCCCGCTGCTGGCACCCGCCGGCCAATAAGACCGTCTTCGGCAGCACACAGGCCCGCCATCTCCGGATCGCGGGCCTGTTGTCTGTCTGCAGGTC
>JAFANL010000077.1 GCA_019232735.1 Aquitalea sp.
CCGCAAGATCGACATCGGTGCCTTTGATTCGCCCAAGTTCGTCGGCGTCGGGCTGGGTGTGGTGCACAAGGTGGGGCCGGACTGGCTGGAGATTGCCACCCCGGAAACCATGAGCAATGGCGACGGCATCAACTTCATGAAAAAGCGCGAAGTGGTGGGCATGCAGCTCAATACCGTCAAGCAAATCGGCCATGTGCCGGGTGGCGACTTGCTATGGCGCTGTCAGCCCAACGAGCCGGCCTTGCTGCAAGGGCTGAAGTCGGGAACGGATCTGTGCCGCAACCGCGACCATGCCTGGGAGTTGGCGCTGCTGAAGAAGTCGGCCGAACGCAAGGTGGGGGTGTGGCTGACGCTGGACGAACAGGCCGATGGCCTGTGTCTGACCGTAACTGATGAGGATGGCTGTAGCGTCAACGCCAGTGCTGCGCTGGCACTGGAGCCAGCCAAGGATGCCGCCAAGGCCGAAGCCGGTCTGCGTGACAGCCTGGCCAAGCTGGGCAACACCATGTTCGTGGCCAATGATGTGGCATTGAACCTGCGCCAGCCGTGGTTTGTACCGGCCTCCGCCATCAATGCGCTGCGCCGGGAAGCCATCGAGAGGCTGGAACAGGCCAGGCTGACGGCCTGGGCAAGACCGCAACGCAAGGCTGCCGTGGAGCCGCCGGTGGCTTATCCGGAACAGACGCTCAGCTATCTGGCCAATGTCTACAACCAGCTGGCCTGGCAGTTCTACCGCAAGCATGGGGTGGAGGTGATCGAGGCGGCTTACGAGGCACATCAGGAAGAAGGCGAAGTCAGCCTGATGATTACCAAGCATTGCCTGCGCTTCTCCTACAATCTCTGCCCCAAGCAGGCCAAGGGCGTGAAGGGGGTGATGGGCCAGGTGCGCGCCGAGCCGATGACACTGAAATCCGGCAATGAAACCTACACCCTCAAGTTCGAGTGCCGTCCCTGTGAAATGCATGTGATGGGCAAGATGAAAAAGCACATCCTCAAAGCACCGGCTCCCAGCGAAGTACCGTATACCGCGCCGATGACCTTCTTCAAGCAACGTCCGCAATAAGGCAGGCAAGATGGCGGATATCGAAAGACTGGAAACCTGGATCAAGTACAAGAATGGCCTGTGCAGCGATTGCATGGGTAGTTGCTGCTCGATGCCGGTGGAGGTGCGCCTGCCGGATCTGGTACGCATGGGGGTGGTGGACGAGTTCGAGCTGGAAGAGCCGGTGAAGAATATTGCCAAGCGGCTGGAAAAGCAGCGGGTGATCCAGCATTTCAACTTCAAGCACGGTATTTTCACCCTGGCGCGACGCGCCAATGGCGACTGCCAGTATCTGGATCAGCACACCCGCTTGTGTACCATTTACGAGCGCCGACCCAATACCTGTCGCAACCATCCCAAGATCGGTCCCAAGCCAGGCTTTTGTGCCTATACCCGCAACCCCAAGGCCGCCCGCCCGGTGCAGCCGGTGAAGCTATCTGGCTGATGCCATGGCGGTTTCACGTGAAACCGCCGGCCATTCCCAGTAAAGGATAAGCATGAATTCCGTATTTGCCCTGATGGCCTTTGCCATTGGCGTGGTGGTGCCGCTGCAGGCGGCGGTCAACAATCAGCTCAAGCTGCTGCTGAATGGCAGTACCGTGCTGGCGGCGATGATTTCCTTTGCCGTGGGAACCATCAGCCTGGCCTTGCTGGCCATACTTAGCGGGCAGAAGTTCAGCGGACTGACCCAGCTGGCGCGTGGAGAATGGTGGATGTTTGTCGGTGGCCTGCTGGGTGCCTTCTTCGTATTCGGCACCACCTTGCTGGCCCCCCGGCTGGGGGTGGCGGCCATGCTGTCGCTGATCATTGCCGGGCAGGTTTGCACATCGCTGCTGTTCGACCGCTTTGGCTGGCTGTCCATGCCCTTGCGCGAGATCAGCCAGCCACGGCTGGCCGGGGCCGCGCTGGTGGTACTGGGCGTGCTGCTGGTGAATTTTGGCGACAAGTGGTTTAGCCGTTAAGCTGGCGGCTACCGCATACCCACAGGGGCCGGTCGACAGACCAGCCCCTTTTCATTTGTCCGGCTTCTTGCCGGTCATCACCTTGTCCAGTCCGGATCAGGGCAGACGCGGCGGCGGGTAGTAGGGCGCGCTATAACGTTGCTGCCCTGGAAGCTGGTTACCCTTGGCATACATGCACTGCTCGTAGGCAATGTTGTAGCGGTACTGGGCATCCCGCCCGCTATAGCCAGCCTGGCCGCTACCCGTGGCAGTACCGGCAATCAGGCCGACGCCGGCTCCGACACCAGCCCCCTGATGGCCACCCATCAGGGCACCCGCGGCCGCACCTACCACTGTGCCCAGCGCCATATTGCCGGCCATGGCATTGGTGGAAGCGTCGGCACTGCTGCCGCCGCTGTTGGCTTCAGCATACTGGCGGCACTGCTGTTCTTCCTGGGCAAAGACCTCGAACGGTTTGCCGGCCCCGGGCATGACGGCCACGGTGGGACCCAGCGGCACGGTGCTGCATGCTGTCAGTCCGACTGCCGTCAATGGCAGCCACAGAAGCTTGTTCATGATGATGCGTCCTGTGTTATTTCGGCGGTTGTGCCGGCACGGTTTTCCAGCCGCCCGGGCATTCGCTGACATAGGGGTAATATTGTTTGGCTGCCTTGCAGTAGTACCAGACCTGAGCCGGCGCCGGGCTGGCCACTTCGGCTGGCGGCGGCGGGGCTACCGGGGCGGCCACTACGGCGGGCGTGCTGACCACGACAGGCGGTACATAGGGGTCCGGATAGGGGTAGACCGGTGCGCTATACCAGTACCAGACGCCACCGCTCACCCACCACCAGCCCAGACGGCCACGGTAATAGCCATGATTCCAGTAACCGTCATTCCAGTGGACAAAGTGTGGCGGCCCGTAATACCCGCCGGGGCGTGCTTCCGCGGTGGGTATGCTTGCCAGGGTGGTGCCGGCCAGCAAGGCTAGGCCGGCAAGGCGTAGAAGCGTTTTCATGTCGATTTCCTCATCCCGCGGGCTGACTGACCGCGAGGCGGGCGGTCAGCACCGGGGACGGATACGGGCTGCGTGCTCAGCCCTTGGGCAGGGGCGCCGAAGCCGGGTGATGGTGTGGCATGTGGTGCTGCATGTGTTCTGCCATGCGCTGGCCTTCCTGATCAAACAGCTTTTGCTGTTCCGGGCTCAACTGCTGGTACAGTGCCTTGGTGGCGGCCACATGTTTCTGCATCATGTCCATGTGCTGCTGCATCATCTGCAGATGGCCGTCCATCCGTTCCGGCAGGGTGGCACCCGGCTTGGCGGCGGGCATGGCCGGCATTTGCGCTGGCTTCAAGGCCTCGGTATAGGTCTTCCAGGCACTTTCCTGGGCCGGCTGTATTTTCAGCTTGTCATGCAGCATCTGCAGGTGTTTTTCCATCATCGCCTGGCGCTTGGCCGGGTCCATCTGCCACATGTGTTCCTTCATGCCATCCCCGCCCATGGCACAATTGCTCTGGCCCATGGCGTGAACGGTGGTAGCAGCCACGCCACCAAGCAGACCGACGATCACTAATGATTTGATCAGTTTCATGATGTTCTTCCTCGTAGGGATGACAGGGTTTATGGGCAGTATCCTCTTCATATGTCAGCCAAGTGTTGCGGCTGGGCAGACAAATGTTAGCAATGATGAATGCGCAGGCTGCCGGCAGTGGGCATGACGCTGGCCGATTACCCGGTGTACCGCTACACTGCCTCGGTTTTCCCGGCAGCAGCAAACCTGCTGTCCATCACAGGATGATAGGCATGAGCGACAAACAATCCACCGACCCGATGCACGGCATGACGCTGGAAAAGATTCTGCAGGCGCTGGTGGAGCACTTCGGCTGGCCGGAGCTGGGCCGGCGCATTGCCATCCGCTGTTTCAATCATGAGCCCAGCATCAAGTCCAGCCTGGTGTTTCTGCGTCGCACCCCGTGGGCACGTGCCCAGGTGGAAGCCCTGTTCGTCGAGCTGAAATCCCGCCCGCAAACCGTGGCCGGCAAGGATGCCCGCCCGCGGCTGTTTGCACCCCGACCAAAGTGATGCCGGCCACACGGCTTGAAAACCGTGGCAGGCTGCCCCAATTGCAGTAGATGGCGGTGCTGGCAGCCAAGCCAGTACCTTGTTTGCGTTCTGTTGATCAGGAGATGGAATGAAACTCTACTATTCGCCGGGAGCCTGCTCCCTGTCGCCGCATATCGTGCTGCTGGCTGCCGGGCTGCCGTTTACCCTGGAAAAGGTGAACCTGCGCGTGCAACCGCATGTCACAGCCAGCGGGGTGGAATTTTCCAGTATCAGTCCCAAAGGCTATGTTCCGGCCTTGCAACTGGATGACGGTACGGTGCTGAGCGAAGGCGTGGCCATCGTGCAATACCTGGCGGATCTGGTGCCGCACAGCAAGCTGGCACCAGCCAACGGCACGCTGGCGCGCTATCGCCTGCAAGAGTGGCTGAACTATATCGCCACCGAAATTCACAAGAGTTTTTCTCCGCTGTTCTATCCGGGAAGTGACGAGGTGAAGAATGCAGCCTGGGACAAGCTGAGCAAGCGGTTTGCCCTGGTGGAAACCCAGCTGGCAGCCAGCCCTTATCTGCTGGGTGAGGACTTCAGTGTGGCCGATGCCTATCTGTTTACCTGCCTGAACTGGGCACACATGGTGCAGCGCCCGCTGGA
>JAFANL010000120.1 GCA_019232735.1 Aquitalea sp.
TTTGCTGCCGACACGCCGAACGGCCTGGTAGTACCGGTGATCAAGAACGTCGATCAGAAGGGCATCAAGCAGATCGCCAAGGAACTGACCGATCTGTCGCTGCAAGCCCGCGAAGGCAAACTCAAGCAGACCGACATGCAAGGCGCCACCTTCACCATCTCCAGCCTGGGCGGTATTGGCGGCAGTAGCTTCACCCCGATCGTGAATGCGCCGGAAGTGGCCATCCTGGGTGTGTGCAAGAGCCAGATCAAGCCGGTATGGAACGGCAAGGAATTCACACCGCGCCTGATGTGCCCGCTGTCGCTGTCCTTCGATCACCGCGTGATCGACGGGGCCGCCGCCGCGCGCTTCACCGTGCATCTGGGCAAGCTGCTGTCCGACGTGCGTCGCCTGATCCTCTGAAATCGTGAGTAGGGAGTGGGGAGTCGTATCTGCTGCAAGGCAGGCGCTCCTCATCGGGAAAACGAACTGATAAAGGAAGTGGGTGGTGGATGGCGGACGGAGTAACTCCCCATTCCCCACTCCCAAAAGCCATGAGCAATCTGATTGAACTGAAAGTCCCGGACATCGGTGGCCACAGCAATGTGGACGTGATCGAAGTCTTCGTGAAGCCGGGCGATGTGGTGAGCAAGGACGACAGCCTCATCACGCTGGAAACCGACAAGGCCACCATGGAAGTGCCGGCGGAAACCGCTGGTGTGGTGAAGGAAGTCAAAGTGGCCGTGGGCAGCAAGGTGAGCGAAGGCGATGTGATCGTCATCGTCGAAGCCGCTGTGGCTGTTGGTGCAGCGCCGGCGGAAGCCAAGCCGCTGGAAACCACCGGTGTGGCATCCGCCCACACCCAGGCTGGTTTCGCCCCGCCGGCTGCCCCGGTGGCGGCCAGCCACAGTGGTGGTGCCGACATCGAATGCGACGTGATGGTACTGGGCGGTGGCCCTGGCGGTTACTCCGCCGCCTTCCGCGCGGCCGACCTGGGTCAGAAAGTGGTCATCGTCGAGCGTTATTCCACCCTGGGTGGCGTGTGCCTGAACGTGGGCTGCATTCCGTCCAAGGCCCTGCTGCACAATGCCGCCGTGATTGACGAAGTCAGCCATCTGGCTGCCAACGGCATCAAGTTTGGCAAGCCGGAAGTGGATATCGACCTGCTGCGCGGCTACAAGGAAAAGGTCATCGGCAAGCTGACCGGTGGTCTGGCCGGCATGGCCAAGGCACGCAAGGTGCAAATCGTGCGTGGCAATGGCCGCTTCATCGACCCGCATCATATCGAAGTGTCGGTTACCGCCGGCAACGGTCGTGAAGAGAGCGGCGAGAAGACCATCGTCAAGTTCAAGAACGCCATTATCGCCGCCGGTTCGCGCGTGGTGAAACTGCCCTTCATTCCGGATGATCCGCGCGTGGTGGATTCCACCGGCGCGCTGGAACTGAAGGCTGTGCCGGAAAAAATGCTGATCATCGGCGGCGGCATCATCGGTCTGGAAATGGGTACCGTTTACTCCACGCTGGGTGCTCGCCTGGATGTGGTGGAAATGCTGGATGGCCTGATGCAGGGTGCCGACCGTGACCTGGTCAAGGTATGGCAGAAGTGGAATGCCCACCGCTTCGACAACATCATGCTCAACACCAAGACCGTGGCCGTGGAACCGAAGGAAGACGGCGTCTACGTTACCTTCGAAGGCGATCAGGCTCCGAAAGAACCGCAACGTTACGACCTGGTGCTGTACGCCACCGGCCGCGCGCCTAACGGCAAGCTGCTGGGTGCGGAAAACGCCGGCGTGGCGGTGACTGACCGTGGCTTCATCCCGGTGGACAAGCAGCAGCGCACCAATGTGCCGCACATCTACGCCATTGGCGATGTGGTCGGTCAGCCGATGCTGGCGCACAAGGGTGTGCATGAAGGCCACGTGGCCGCGGAAAACTGCGCCGAACACAAGGCCTTCTTCGATGCCCGCGTGATTCCGGGTGTGGCTTATACCGATCCGGAAGTGGCCTGGGTGGGCATGACCGAAGACGAAGCCAAGAAGCAGGGCATCAAGGTGGAGAAATCCGTCTTCCCGTGGGCTGCCTCTGGTCGCGCCATTGCCAACGGTCGTGATGAAGGCTTCACCAAGCTGATCTTCGATCCGGCAACGCATCAGGTGATCGGTGGCGGCATTGTCGGCCCGCACGCTGGCGACATGATTGGCGAAATCTGCTTGGCCATCGAAATGGGCTGCGATGCCGAAGACATCGCCAAGACCATTCACCCGCACCCCACCATGGGCGAATCCATCGGCATGGCTGCCGAAGTGTTCGAGGGTAGCTGCACGGACCTGCCGCCACAGCGCAAGAAGTAAGCCGTCAGCCCGGTCGCAAGGCCGGGCAGGCAGCCTGCAGTCACGGCCCGCTTTTGGCGGGCCGCATCGTATCTCTCTCAGTCTTGTGGCGGAACCATCCGCCATTTTTTTTGCCGATGGCCATCCGGGCCGACTGTGGCAAGCCGGCATTCGCGTGCTGACATGCCTCGCCAGACTGAACCAGTTTCGCTACCATCAGTCGGATTCCAGATGAATGTCGACATGCTGCCACGAACCCACCTCCTTGCCCTGTCATCCGCTCTCGCCCTGGCGCTGTGTGCTGCACCGGCCTGGGCCCAGCTGGATTACACCGTCAGTGTGGAGGCTCCGTCGGCACTGACCGGGCTGTTGAATGACCACCTGGAACTGATCTCCGCCCGTACGGATCCTGATCTGGATGAATTCCAGCTGCAGGCCATCATCAAGGAAACGCCCGCTGCCGCACAGGCCCTGCTGGAGACCGAAGGCTATTTTTCCCCGCAAATCCGCGTCGAGGAGCAGGGGGCACATCACTATGTGCTCAAGGTCGATACCGGCGAGCCGGTGCTGATCGAGGATGTGACCCTGCAACTGAATGGCGATATCCGGCAGCAGGAGAACTACCAGCAACGCCTGGCCGCCGTGCTGGAAGCGTGGGCGCTGCCCATGGGCGCACCGTACCGGCAGGAGGATTGGACCAGCAGCAAGCGTGCCATCCTGCGCCTGCTCACCACCGACCGCTTTCCACTGGCCAAGATCACCCACAGCCAGGCCGATATCGATCCGCAAACCCACCGCGCCCAGTTGCTGGTGCAAGTGGACAGCGGACCGTTGATCCGTTTTGGCGCCGTTCATGTCATTGGCAACCAGCGTTATCCGCTGAGCGTGGCTACCGGTTTGGCTGATTTCCGCCAGGGCGATCCCTACACCTTGAAGCAGCTGCTGGATTACCAGTCGGCACTGGAACAGTCGGCGCAGTATTCCGGCGTGGTGGTCAATGCCGATATGGCGCGTATCGAGGACGGGCAGGTGCCGGTGGATGTCAGCCTGACCGAGTTTCCCAAGCAGAAGCTGGAACTGGGTCTGACCTACGATTCGGAAGATGGTCCGGGTACCCGTATCGGTTACGACTACTACAATCTGTTTGGCAAGGGCTGGACCGGTTCGGTATTGCTGGACTGGAAGAATAGCGACCGCAACCTCAGTTTCGGTCTGGGCTTTCCACGCCAGGCCGATGGCTATTCCCACTCCATCACCTCTTCCTTCAAGGAAACCGATATCCAGGGGGTGAAAACCACCACCGTCGATGCCGGGGCCTGGCGCATCCGTTCGCACGACAAGATCAATGCCCGCTTCGGCGTGGAGTTCATCCAGGAAAAGGAAACCATCGGCAATACGCCCAGCAACAACACCCGTGCAGTGCTGGGCGTGTTTGGCTGGACGCGGCGTGACGTGGATGATCCCCTGCGCCCCCGCTCCGGCAATCTGCTGGATGTGTCCTTGTCCAGCACGCTGGGTTCGCTGCTGTCCACAACCAGCTTTGTGCGTGGCTATGCCCGAGGCGTCAGCTACTGGAGCCCATGGCCCAGGTACGGCACCTTGCTGACCCGGCTGGAGCTGGGACAGGTTTGGGCCAAGGATAGTGACGAGGTGCCCTCCACCCAGCTGTTCCGTGCGGGTGGCTCCAACAGTGTGCGCGGCTATGACTACCAGAGCCTGGGTCTGCCCGGTGCCGATGGTGCCGTGGTGGGTGGCCGGGTGGTGGCGACGGCAACACTGGAATACCAGATTCCCGTGGCCAGGGACTGGGCCGTCGCCCTGTTTCACGATGCCGGTAATGCCGCGCAAAGCTGGCAAAGCTTCAAGCTGGAACACTCCAATGGGCTGGGCCTGCGCTGGATGAGCCCGGTGGCCCCGCTATCGATGGATATTGCCAAGGCGCAGAGAGATGGCAAGATTCGCTGGAATATGAGTCTGGGGTTGGCTTTCTGATGAATAACACTAGCCAGCCACCGCATTCCACACCCACGGACAGTGCGCCGCCACCGCCAGTGAAGCCACGTCGCTACTGGCTGCGCTACCTGTTGTTGATGATTGCGTTGCTGCTCAGTGTCGGCGGCTGGCTCACCGGCAATGAGCAGGGCTTTGCCTGGCTGTGTCGTCAACTGCCGGCCTTGAGCCATCAACAACTGAGCATTGCCCGCAGCGAGGGAACGCTGTGGTCCGGCTTTACCCTGCATGACATCCGCTGGCGCGCAGCGTATGAAGATGCCGATATCGACCGCCTGCAACTGCAATGGCAGCCTGCCGCCCTGTTGCAGGGCCGTTTGCAGATCGGCCTGCTGGCCATTGGCCATGTGCGCTTGAATACGCGCCCGGCACCGGCGTCCCCCCCCTCAGGAGCACCGACCTCCTTGTCGCTACCGCTGGCGCTGCAGGTAGACAGATTGCAGCTGGCCAGCCTGACCGTAGAGCCTGCCGATCTGCGGCTATATGGCTTGCAGGCCAGTTATGGCTATGACCGCCAACAGCATCAGTTGCGCGTGCAGCACCTGCAAACGCCATGGGGCACGGCGCGGGCCGGACTGACGCTGGCAGATCGCTCGCCTTTCGCCATTGCCGGTCAGCTGCAGGCGCAGGGCGAACTGGAACAGATACCGGTTCTGGCCGGCTTGCAGCTGCGCGGCAGCCTGCTGCAACTACAGGTGGATGGCACCGCCAGTGGCAAGGGCATGCTGGCCGAGGCGCACGGGCAGTTGCGTCCGTTTGCCTTCAATCCCTATAACCGTTTCAGCCAGCTGGACTTGCGTATCGGCGGGATCAATCCGCAAGCCATCATGCCGGACTGGCCCAAGGCCAGGCTGGGATTCGCGGTGCATGTCCAGCCGGATGGCAGCGCCAGCATCAAGGGTGGCCTTTCCTTGCTGAACAGCCAACCCGGCCCGTTCTCCCGCAGCCAGCTGCCGTTATCGTTGCTGGCCGGGGAGTTCCGGGCCGATGACAAGATGCTGCACCTGGACAAGCTGATGGCGCAGTTGGGGGGCGGTCAGCTCAATCTCACCGGCAAGGTCGAACCCACCATGCTGGATGTGGTGACCCTGCTGGACAATATCCGCCTGAAAAACCTCTATGAATCGGCTCCGGATGACACCATCAAGGGTACGGCGCGTATTTCCGGTGCATTGGCCGGGCCGGATATCCGGGCCAATCTGCATGGCAAAGCGCTGCAACTGCAAGCCATGCTGGGCTTCCAGCAGGCGGCCAGTGGCAAAACCCTGTTACTGCGCCAACTGGAGCTGACTGCGGGTGCCGGCAAGGTGGCGGTCAGTGGCAAGCTCGGCCTGGATGGCCGTCAGGAATACCAGCTGGAGGGCAAGCTGGCCAAGGTCGACCCTTCCCGTTTGCAGCCCGGTTTGCCGGCCGGGGACCTGAATGCCCAGCTCAAGGCCAGCGGTCAGCTGGCGGCGCCACTGGGCGGCAAGCTGGCCTTGCAATTTGACCCAAGCCGCTTGTCCGGGGCGCCATTGTCCGGGCAATTCACCGCCGACTGGCAGGGGCAGCGTTTGCGTCAGTTGCTGGCCGATCTGCGGCTGGCCAATAACCGGCTGCAGGCCGATGGTAGCTATGGTGTGGCCGGCGACAAACTCAAGCTATTGATTGATGCCCCCAATCTGTCGCTGCTGGGACGTGACTTTTCCGGGGTGATCAAGGGGCAGGCCGAACTGGCCGGCACGCCCAAGGTGCCGCTGCTCAATGCCAGCCTGCGGGCCGAACGCCTGCATCTGCCCGGTAATCTGGCGGTGCAGAGCCTGACACTGGATGGTGATCTCAAGGCCGATGCCAATAGCCTGTTCCGTTTGCAGCTGGCGGCAGACAGGTTGCAAGTCGGCGGTTTTACGGCCGAACAACTGCGGGCCCAAGGCAATGGCACCCGCACCCGACACCAGTTACAGCTGGAAGGCCGCATGCGGCTGGATGGCCGGCCCTATACCTTGCAGCTGGCGGCCAGCGGTGGCCTGCCGGTCAACAGCGGCCAGTGGCAAGGCCAGCTGGAACGGCTGGAGTTGTCCGGCAAGCCGGGATTGAGCCTGCAATCTCCGCTTGCGCTGGAGGCTGGCGCCGCGCGGGTAAGGCTGGGTGCTGCTCGTCTGGCCTTGCTGGGCGGCAGTCTCAGCCTGAGCGAGCTGACACGCAGCGCCAATGGTGTGATCAGCAGCCGCGGCCATGCCGAAGGGCTGCACCTGGCTGAGCTGGCTCCCTTGCTGCACCTGCCGCTGGAGCAGAATCTGGTGCTGGATAGCGGCTGGGATCTGAACCTGACCGGCAGTCGTCCACAGGGTACGCTCTGGCTGAAGCGGGTCAGCGGCGATATCAATCTGCCTGCCGATGCTGCTCGCCCTGCACCTTTGGGCCTGAAATCGGCCCAGCTCAATCTGCATTTCGATGGCAGCAGCCTGTTGTTCGATGCCGGCATCGACAGCCGTTATGCCCAGCTTGCCGGTAAGGGCAGCCTGCCATGGAATGGCGGCATCATCGACGCCCGCACACCCTTGTCCGCCACGGTCAATGTGGCACTGCCTTCACTGGCGGCGCTGGCCGCCTTGTCCTCTCCGGCGCTGGAGCTATCTGGCGAACTGGCCGCCAAGCTCTCGCTGGGCGGGCCGTTGGGACAACTGCAAGGGCAGGGCACTATCCAGGGCAGCAAGCTGCTGCTGGCTGATCACCGTACCGGCATCCGTCTGGGGGACGGCGTGTTGCAGGCGCGTCTGAGTGGCCGCAGCCTGATCCTCGACCAGCTGCGTTTTACCAGCGGGCAGGGGGACATCGTGGCCAGTGGCAGCCTGGATCTGCGGGAGAGCGGGCCGGATGCCACGGTACGGGTCAATCTCAACAAATTCAGCGTCTTCGACAAACCCAGTCGCAAGCTGGTGGTGTCAGGCAGTACCGAGCTGAGCATGGTGGATCGCAAAATCGCCCTGACGGGCCATCTGCGCGCCGATCAGGGCCGGATCGACCTGCCCAAGGCGGGGGCCCCCAGCCTGAGTGAGGATGTCGTGGTCAAGGGGCGTGCTGTGGCCGAACCCTCCGCTTTTTCCAGCCTGCCGCTGACCGTGGCACTGGACCTGGATCTGGGCGACCGCTTCCGCTTTGTCGGCCAGGGGCTGGATGTGGAGCTGACCGGCGTGGTCAAGGTCAGTGCCAATCCGGGGCTGGCTCCAGGGGCGAACGGTCAGGTCCGCGTGGTCAAGGGGCGCTACAAGGCTTACGGCCAGGAACTGGATATCGAGCAGGGCATCATCAGCTTTGTCGGACCACTGGATAATCCCTTGCTTAACGTGGTGGCCAAACGCCATCTGTCGCCGGTTGGCGCGGGTGTGGAAGTGACCGGTACGGTGGCGGCGCCCCGCATCCGGCTGGTGGCGGATGAATCCATGTCGGAGAAGGACAAGCTGGCCTGGCTGGTATTGGGTCATGCCGCCAGCGGCGACCGTGACGACACCGCGCTGGCTGCCTCGGCCGGCATGATGCTGGCTGGCTCCATCAACGACCATGTCGGCCTGTTCGACGAACTGGGCATGGCCAGCCGCAAGGAAAGAACCCTGGCCAATGGAACGGTCAGCCCGGCCGAGCAAGTGGTGACCGTGGGACGCCAACTGAGCCGCGAACTTTATCTGGGCTACGAATATGGCGTGACCAGTGCCGATCAGGCGGTCAAGCTGGCCTACCAGCTAAGCAAGGGCTGGTCGGTAGTCTTGCGGGCGGGCACCAATACTTCGGTGGAGTCGCGCTACACCCTGCGTTTCGATTGAGACGGCGTGGCGGCCAGGCTGCCACTGCCCTTTTCCTGTTCCTACCTGCCCTTTGTTCCGGTATCGCAGGTGGGGGATTTTCTTTCAGTCTCTGCAATCCAGCCCAGCGTTTGCGGAGACTCCATCATGTACAGCACCATCCTGCCCGGCATTCGTCGCATTAGCGACGAGATGGTGGCCTTGCGCCGTCAGATCCATGCCCACCCCGAACTGGGCTTTGAAGAGTTCAATACCAGTCAGCTGATCATCGATAAGCTGCAAGCCTGGGGCTATCAGGTCACTACCGGCATCGGTGGTACCGGGGTGGTGGCCAGCCTGCATGGTGGACGTGGGCCGGTGATCGGCCTGCGTGCCGACATGGATGCCCTGCCCATCCAGGAAGAAACCGGCCTGTCCTGGGCCAGCCGCATACCCGGCAAGATGCACGCCTGTGGGCATGACGGTCATACCGCCATTCTGCTGGCTGCCGCCTGTGAACTGGCGCAGAGCCGGCGCTTTCACGGCACCCTGCACCTGTTTTTCCAACCGGCGGAAGAGGGCCATGGTGGTTCCGGAGCCAAGCGCATGCTGGATGACGGTCTGTTCCAGCGCTTTCCCTGTGACGCCATCTTTGCCCTGCACAATATGCCGGGCCTGGCATTGGGCAAGCTGGGTTTCCGGGCCGGGCCTTTCATGGCCTCCACCGACACCATCACCATCCTGATACATGGCACGGGCGGTCACGGTGCCATGCCACAACATGCTGTCGATCCGGTGGTGGTGGCCGCTTCGCTGGTGATGGCCTTGCAGAGCATCGTATCGCGCAATGTATCGCCGCTGGACATGGCGGTGGTCACCGTGGGGGCGGTGCTGGCCGGGGATGCCGCCAATGTCATTCCGGCGACCGCAGAAATGCGCCTGACCGTGCGCGCCTTGCTGCCGGCCACGCGTCAGCTATTGCATCAGCGCATTCGCCTGCTGGCCGAACAACACGCTGCCGGTTTCGGTGCGCGAGCGGAAGTGCGGCTTCAGCATGGTTACCCGGTACTGGTCAACGATGACGTCATTACCCGGCAGCTCAGCCTGCTGGCACAGGAATGGCTGGGGGCCGACAATGTGATCGATGAGCTGGCACCGCTGACTGGCAGCGAGGACTTTGCCTATTGGCTGGAACAGGTTCCCGGTTGCTATTTCATTATCGGCAACGGTGATGGCGAGGGGGGCTGCATGGTGCACAACCCCGGCTATGACTTCAATGACGAGGCCCTGCCGCTGGCGGCCAGTTTCTGGGTCCGGCTGGTGGAGTACTGGCTGGGACCGGTCGAGGGTGAGGCGCAGACCTGATCCGACCCGCTTGCCGTTCTGCTCAACCATCCTTATGCCTGCAAGGGGAAGCCGCATGCCGCGCAAAATCATTCTTGATTGTGATCCGGGTCACGACGACGCCATTGCCATGCTGCTGGCACATGGCAGTCCGGCCATTGAACTGCTGGCCGTCACCACGGTGGCGGGCAACCAGACGCTGGATAAAGTCACGCGCAATGCACTGGCGGTGGCCGAAATCGCCAATATCCGGGTGCCGATTGCCGCCGGCTGCGATAGGCCGCTGGTGCGGGAGCGCGAGATCGCCCCGTCGATTCATGGCGATAGCGGCATGGATGGCCCATTGCTGGCTGAGCCCACCCGCTTGGTGGAACCATGCCACGCGGTTGATCTGATCATCGAGCTGCTGATGAATCATCCACCCGGCAGCATCACCCTGGTGCCGACCGGTGCCTTGACCAATATTGCGCTGGCGGTACGCAAGGAGCCGCGTATTGCCAGCCGGGTGCGTGAAGTCGTGCTGATGGGGGGCGGTTATCACACCGGCAACTGGAGTGCGGTGGCGGAATTCAATATCAAGATTGATCCCGAAGCCGCCCACATCGTGTTCAACACGCCCTGGCCCCTGACCATGGTAGGGCTGGATCTGACCCATCAGGCGCTGGCAACCCCGCAAGTCCTGGCCCGCATTGCGGCACTGGATACGTCCCCGGCCCGCTTTGTACAGGAGCTGCTGCTGTTCTTTGGCGAAAGCTATCGCCGCGAACAGGGCTTCGAATGCCCGCCGGTGCATGACCCTTGCGCCGTGGCCTATGTCATCGACCCGCAGGTGATGACGGTGCGCAAGGCTCCGCTGAATGTGGAACTGACCGGTACGCTGACGCTGGGCATGACGGTCGCGGACTTTCGCAGCCCGGCCGCCGCAGACTGCCTGACCCAAGTGGCCGTGCAGCTTGATCATGGTTATTTCTGGCAGATGGTGGAAGATGCATTGCGCCGGATCGGGGAGGGCGGGCGATGAAACAGGCGCAATCGGCTCCTTCCACCGCCAGCTTGATGACGGCCCTGCTGGCCGCCTGTGTGGCTTTCCAGCTCAATGCCAGCATGCTCAGCCCGGTGCTGGTGACCATTGCCCGCGAGCTGCAGACCAGTGATGCAGAAGTGGGCATGTCGCAAACCGCATTTTTCATGGCGGCCGCCCTGTTTTCCTTGTTCCTGCCCCGTCTGGCTGACATTCTGGGACGAAGGCGGGTGCTGTTGGGCATGTTGCTGCTGATGCTGGCCGGCAGCCTGCTGGCCGCCCTGGCGCCCTCTATCCGGGTCTTGCAACTGGCGCGCCTGATTCAGGGCGTATCCGGCCCGGTGGTGCCCATCTGCCTGCTGATGTTGCACCATCAGGTGTCGGAGCCTGGACGTTACGGCCTGTTGATGGGGGTGATTACTGCGGTCAATGGCGGGATTGCCGGTATTGATGCCATTGCCGGTGGCCTGCTGGCCACGCATTTCGGTTTCCGCCCGGTGTTCTGGTGTATTGCGCTGGTAGCGGCGGTAGCCTGCCTGCTGGTGTCCAGGCATGCTCCGGAGTCGCGCCCTTCTGCGGGGTGGCGCATGGACTGGGTGGGGGTGAGCTGGCTGGTTGCGGCGCTGGCTTGTGTGCTGGCGGCCTTGAATCTGGCGGCAGGTGGAGGCCGCGCCTACGATATTGCCGGTCTGACCGCATTGGGCTTGCTGGCGATGGTCGCTTTCCTGTGGACGGAACAACGCAGCCCGCATCCCTTGCTGGCACTGTCCATCCTGCGACAACGTGCCACCTGGGCATTGCTGTTGACCACGGTGCTCACCATGACCGGGCTATTTGCCATCATCAACGGGCTGGTGATGTCGTATGCCCAGCTGGAAACGGGTGGTTTTGCCCTGCCGGCAGACCGTGCTTCCTGGTTGTTGCTGACGCCTTATGCCCTGGTGGGCTGGCTGGTGGGGCCGCTGGCCGGCAAGCTGGCACCACACTGGGGGTATGGCCGCCTGTTACGGCTGGGGCTGGCGGGCAGCATGCTGGCCATCCTGTTGCTGATGACGCTGGGTTTGGGGAGTCTGGGATGGATGATGGCCGCCACCTTGCTGGCGGGCATCGCCTATGCCGGGACGGCCAATATCATGTTGAATGGGCTGGGGGTATTGCTGTCCCCGTCGCAAGCCCCGGGTTTGCTGCCCGGCTTGAATGCCGGCGCATTCAATCTGGGGGCCGGACTGAGCTTTGCCCTGCTGCCGGCCTGGCTGGCCAGCGCAAGTGGTCGCGATGGCTATTTCAACAGCATGCTGCTGGGACTGTGCATTGTATTGCTGGCCTGGCTCTGTTCCTTGCTGATTCCCCGACCGGTAGAGGCCGAGTTGACGGAGCCGCCGCTGGCGTCACAACACCGGTCCGGCTAGCCGCTGGGCAAAGGTGTCCGCGTCCAGTGGTCGGCCCAGCAGATAGCCCTGCATTCCTTCGCAACCCAATTGCTGCAGGAAGGCGCGTTGCGCCTCGGTTTCCACGCCTTCGGCCAGGGTGTTCATACCCAGTGCACGTGCCAGATGAATGATGGCAGACACGATGGCGGCATCTTCGCTGTCTGTTGGCAGATTGCTGACAAAGGAGCGGTCGATCTTGACGGTGTCGGGGGCAAAGCGCTTCAGATAGGCCAGGCTGGAGTAGCCGGTACCGAAATCGTCCACCGACAAGCGAATACCCATCGCCTTGAGGATGGCCAGCTGACGGGCGGCCTGCTTGGCGTCCTCCATCAGCGTGCTCTCCGTGACCTCGATTTCCAGGTAATGGCCGGGAAGCCCACTGGCCTGTAGCGCGGCGCTGACTTCGTCGATGAAGTCCTGTCGTGCCAACTGGCGGGCGGAGACATTGACGGCAATCTTGGGTAGTTGCAGTCCTTGTTCAAGCCAGCGTGCCATCTGCTGGCAGGCCTGTTGTAATACCCAGCTGCCCAGCGGGACGATCAGGCCGCTGTCTTCGGCCACCGGGATGAAGCGTCCCGGCATGATCAGGCCTTCGGTCGGGTCCTGCCAGCGCAACAGGACCTCGCAGCCTATCAGTGTCTGGCTGGCAATATCGTATTGCGGCTGATACAGCAGGAACAGTTCGTTCTGATCCAGTGCCCGGCGCAGGCGGTTTTCCAGCTGCAGGCGGTCGGCGACCTGGGTATTCATCTCGCGGGTATAGAAGCGGAAGGTATTCCGGCCATGCGCCTTGGCATGGTACATGGCCAGGTCGGCGTTCATCAGCAGGCTCTGGATGTCCTGGCCATCATTGGGGAGCAGGCTGATGCCGATGCTGCATCCCACCACCAGGGTGTTGCCGCCAAGCTCGAACGGTTTTTTCATGGCGCGCAGAATGCGCTCGGCAACTTGTGCGGCTTCGTCCGGTTGTTCGATGGCCGGCAGAATCAGTACGAATTCGTCACCGCCAGTACGCCCCACGGTGTCCAGCTCACGCACGGCACTGCATAGCCGGCCGGCTACCTGTTGCAACAGTTCGTCACCGCTGTTGTGGCCCAGGGTGTCGTTGATGTTCTTGAAATGATCCAGATCGACAAACAGCACGGCTAGTTGACCACCATGTCGCTCGGCCTGGCGGATGGCCTGCTGCAGCCGGTCATTGACCAGGATGCGGTTGGGCAGGTCGGTTAGGGCATCGAACTCGGCCAGATGCTGGATGCGCGCCTCGTGTTCCTTGCGTTCGGAAATATCGGTAAACAGCGCGACATAGTGGGTGATGCGGCCATCATCATCGGTGAGTACGCTGATGTTCAGCCATTCGGGGAAGGCCTCGCCATTTTTGCGCCGGTTCCAGATTTCCCCGGACCACTGGCCGCGCTCGGTCAGGTTGTCCCACATGCGGGCGTAGAAGTCGGCATCGTGCTGGCCGGATGCCAGCATGGCGGGCGTCCGGCCCAGGACTTCGGCTTCGGTAAAACCGGTGATCTGGCTGAAGGCGCGATTGACCGCCAGGATCCGGTTGTCGGCACCGGTAATCAGGATGGCCTCGTTGCTGGATTCGAATACCCTGGCCGCCAGTCTTTGCTGGCGGTCGGCATGGTGACGCTGGCTGATGTCGCGCGCAGTGGCGCACAGATAGTATTCGCCCTGGTAGTCGAGCCCGGCCACCGTGACTTCCAGGTGCTGGTGTCCCTGGCAGCATTCGAGCCGGGTTTCGAAGGTATGTGGCAGCTGTTCGCTGCCGTGGGTGAACAATTGCCGGGACAGTTGCCGGCGGCGTTCCTGCTCATCGCCCAGGCACTCCAGGGCGGCACGGTTGGCATACACCAGGGTACCGTCGGCGGCTTGCAGCGCCACCATGTCGGTGGAGTGGTCGATCATGAAATGGCTAAGCTTCAGCTCGCGGGTACTGGCTTCCAGCTCGGCATGGCTTTGCTGCAGGTCACGCTGGTAACGTGCCACCAGCGCATTCATCCAGCGTACGAAGAACCAGGAAAACAGTGCGGCACTGGCCATGGCCAGCAGGGTCATCAGCAAGGTGGTGCTGATGCGGGCCACCAGTTGCTGGTCCAGTGCCTGGCGGGCCCGGTCGCTGCTGTCGCGGATGGACTGGATATGCATGGCCGTCACCAGCGTCCAGTCCCAGCCTGGCAGATGCTGGGCGTAAGCCAGGTGGGCGATCGGGCTGCCATTGGCGGTTTCGCGGATGGAGTATTCCAGAAAGCCGCCATGTCGGCCCAGTTGCAGTACATCCAGCACCCGTTTGCGCAAATCCGGGGCCAAGGCCAGGTAGTGCTTGCCTTGCAGTGAGGGATCGCTGGGATACAGCCGGAGTACACCCTGGCTATCCACCACCATGAAATCGTCGCCGTCATGACCAACCCGCATGCGGGCGAGCAGGGTAATGGCGCGTTCTTGCAGGCTGTTTTCCACATTGGCAATGTATTCGCCACTGCCGATGACCCAGCCATAAGGTTTGAACTGGCGCGAGTAGGCAATCTTTTCCGCCATCATCCGGGTCCCCGGCAGATACCAGCGGTAGGCGGTAAAGCCTTTTAGTGCGGGATTGCTGACCGATTCGATCAGCGACTTCATGATGTAGCGGCCATGATCGTCACGATTGTCCAGCAAGGAGCTGCCCTCGCGCTCCGGTGCCGTGGGCAGCAGCACACAGCGGCCCGTCATGGTGTCGATGAAGAAGTAGCCTCGGCCATCAAAGAAACGCAGCGGCCGCAAGGCTTCGACAATCAGGCCCTGGACCCGCTCTTCCGGCAGGCGGCCGTGCTCGCGTTGCCAGATGCCTTCTGCCACGTGATAGGCCTGGTCGACCTGTTCTTTCAATTGCTGCTTGAGGGTGTCGGTGGAGTGGTCGCGCAGGGCCAGCAGGGTGAGGGCGGTGTGATCGCTATAGGACTGCAGATAGTCGCGCGCATGCTGATAGGCATCGCCTTCCATCTGATGCTGACGGGAGTGGAAATCAGTCCAGCTGGTCAGCAGGAAATAGCCTGCCAGCGTCAGAGCCAGCAAGGCGATGATGACCAGTGTGCCAAGCAGCTGCAAGCGCGACAGCTTGGCCTGATTCAGCTCCATTGTTAATCAGCTTCCCCAAAAATGAGCGGCTAGTATAAATGAATGTTATTTCGCTGCTGCTAAAAAATGCCGCATCTTTGATCTGCTTCAGGTAAAATCGCCGGTTGGAAGTCAGACAGACAGTCGCCGCGTGGCTGCGCAAGCAGCTGCGGGGAGGAAAGTCCGGGCTCCGCAGAGCATGATGCCGGCTAACGGCCGGGCGCCGTGAGGCGACGGAAAGTGGAACAGAGAGCTGAACCGCCGATGGCTGACTTGTCAGCACAGGTAAGGGTGAAAAGGTGCGGTAAGAGCGCACCGCGGACGTGGCAACACGGACGGCAGGCTAAACCCCATCAGGAGCAAGACCAAATAGGGGGGCGTTAACGTGGCTCGCGTTGTCCCCGGGTAGGTTGCTTGAACCTGTCGGTAACGGCAGGTCTAGAGGAATGACTGTCCAACGACAGAACCCGGCTTAT
>JAFANL010000274.1 GCA_019232735.1 Aquitalea sp.
GCAGAAACGCGGAACCAGGTTTGCGCCGGCTCACGGGACATGGTGGAGGGCTTGGCAACCGGGGCAGAGCGGAACAGATCCCAGCTCAGTCCACGCCACTGTGCTTGCAGGCCGATGGCGGCCCCGGTCAGCCTGCCGCCCTGCAAATCAGGATTCATATTGCTGACCCAGCCAGTATCCAGCGCAGCGTAAATCTTGCCGTTCAGCGTTTCTCCGCCAATGCGGAACTGCTGCTGCATGGAAAGGTCGTTGCGCCAGTAGTAGCCGGTGTCGCCCGACAGGCTGTTATTCACAAAGCCGCGCACCGAGTAAATGCTGCCAATGAGCAACTGTTCGGAACCGTAAAGGGCGTTGTAGGCTTGCTGGGCAAACACTTCGCCGTCATAGCTGAAATGTTTGCCGATCAGATCAAAGGGCAGATGAAAACGCAGATCGGCTGTCAACTTCTGGAACTGCGCATGCGGCTGCTCTCCCGGCAGGTTGCCTGCATCATGCATGGCACCAAACTCGGCCAGGCCGCGGGCATAGTCCAGATCCAGCGACAGGTGGCTATCCCGCAGTGCCGTGGAATAAGAGGCCTTCAGGTCCAACACACTCAGTTTGCGGCTGCTGACGGTGAGGTACTGCTGGGCAAAGTAGTTGCGCGCATCCTTGGTGGTCAGCCCGGCACCAAAGCTCAGGCGCGACACCTGATCGCGATATCCCACCCGGTTCCAGCTGAAGGTGCTGATCTTGTTATTGCCTTCTGCCGTTTGCTGCGCACCACTGGGCAAGGTCAGCGTATTGATGTAGCGCGAACGGTTTACGTCGACTGCAAATGTGTCGTAGCCATACGGCAGCGACAGATTGAAGTCATCGGAAGCGGAATAGTGTTCCTTATTACTGGTAGGAATGGATTCGCGGTGGGTGACAGCAAACATTTCACCCAACCCGGTCAGATTATCCATGGTCAGCGTGGCTGCGCCCTGATTGCCCCCGGTGCTGGTGCTGCCCTGGTTGTCATAGCTGACAAACAGATGCAACGGGCGGCTGGCTTCATTATGAATCACCACCGTACTTCCCCCTGGCGTACTGCCGGGCTGGATATCGAGTTTGGCGTTGTTGGATTGCAGGCGGTTGATCTGGTCAATGCCCTGCTCCAGGTCGCGCAGATTCAACAGGCGACCGGTTTGACCGGGAAAACTGCTTGCCAGCGGTACGCTGTGCGCCCCTTGATCGTCAATCCTGAATTGCTCAACCACCCCTTCCACCACTTCAATCTGCAAGGTCCCGCCATGCAGATCCTGGGCCGGCAGGTAGGCGCGGGTAGTTACGTAGCCCTGCTCGATATAGTTGCGGGTGATAAGGCCGAGAATCTGGCTGATTTCGCTGACACCCAGGCAATGGCCGGCAAAGCGGGCATCGATTTGCTGGCGAGCAGTTGCGGCCAGATGCGGACTGCTACGAATGACAATGCGCTGGATTGCATGGCATTGCCCGGTGGGAATGGCGGGTGCTGGCTGGTCGGACTCCAGCGTTTTCAAGTCGACGCCACCTGGCGGGATCGAACGACGCGCGTCATCACGGTCTTGCTGCAGTTGCTGCTGCTGCCGTTGCTGAATGATTTCAGCCTGGCGGCTTGCGCTATCGATATCTGATGCCGCCATGGCATTTTCAGCCAGCGCCAGCAGGCCGATACACACCAGCGCCGTACAATTTTTCAACTTCCAACTAAACATACTCTTCCCCATTAATAATTTTATTTAAAAAATGGGAATGTTTTATTGATATCGACGATAAATAGCAGGCCATGCAGACTATTTATCTAGCCACGTGCAAACTGGCTGATAGCTATGGAAGCTCCCCCACAACCAACCATGAATTACCCGGACATCGTCTTTTATTCACCCACAAAAACAGATCCCATTTCAAAACTGGCGTATTGTCATGGCCTAGGCAGCGGGAATAAATAGTCTTTTGTGTTAGCACTAGTCTTTTTGGATTAGACTTGCCAGCGAGGGTAGCCGGGTATTTTTCTGGCACAATTCATTCGATGGCTTCAATAACAAATCACAGCAAACAATAACCATGCTTAATGCCAGACTATTACTTATCGACGACCACACCCTGTTCCGTACCGGCTTGCGGCTGGTATTGGAAAACAACAGCAATATTGGAAATATTCTTGAAGCTGGCACCGTGATGGATGCCATCCACCAGTACGGCAGCACCCCGGTGGACATCATCCTGCTGGACATCCAGCTGCCCGGACTGAACGGGCTGGATGGCGTCAATGTGCTGCAGCGCTATTTCCAGTCGGCGCGCATCATTATCCTGTCGGCCAGCTCGGAGCAGGCCGCCGCCACACCAGGCATTGCCGGCGTGCTGACCAAATCGGCCAGCGTGGCTCAGATCGACGAGGCCCTGGAACGCTGCCTGCGCGGTGAAATCATGACCCCGGCCATGCCGGCCAGTGGCGGCAACCGCCAGTCGCAGCTGACGCCGCGCCAGCTGGAAGTACTGAGCGAGCTGTGCCTGGGCCGCTCCAACAAGGCCATTGCCAACAGTCTGGGTCTGTCGGAAAACACCGTGCGCGTGCATGTGGCGGCCATCCTTGAACAGTTTGGCGTTTACAGCCGTACCGAGGCGGTACTGGAAGCCCAACGCCGTGGCCTGGTGCAGGTAATGCGCTGATGCTGTGGCCGCACTTTGACCCGCCGCGCCTGCTGGCCGCGCAGATGGAGCTGATCGACCACAGCTTCGGCATTGCCATGTTGGGCTGCTTTCTGGCGTCTTTGCTGATGGCGCTGGGCGTGTATGTCAGCACTGGCAATACCGCAACCATGGGCTGGTCCGCGCTGATGGGCGTGGGCTGCGCTGTCGGTCATTTCGGCCGTTTCCACATTCGGGACCGGCTATCTGAAGCCCGTGCACCGCACTACGCACGCTGCATGACGCTGCTGCTGATCGTGCTGGGCAGCATGTGGGGCATAGCCGGCGGCCTGTACATGGACCTCAGCTTCCCACCCACCGCCATCAGCCTGCTGTCGATGATTGCAGGCATGAGCGCGGCGGCGCTGGCCATTTTTTCGCCCTGCCTGCCGGTGGCGGTCGGTTTTTTCATCCCCGCCATCCTGCCGGTGTGGGGGGTGTTTCTGGCCACCGGCGATCTTGCCTATCTGCCGATGTTTCTCGGCGTGCCACTGTTTCTGGTGGTCCTGCTGGTGTTTGCCCTCAACTACGCCCGCGTGGCCAGGCGCTCTATCGAACTGCGCTTTGCCAATACCGAGCTGGTAGACCAGCTGCGCGAACAGACCGGCCGCGCGGCCGAGGCCCTGCACGAGGCCGAGGAGGCCAATCGCGCCAAGCTGGTGTTTCTGGCTTCGGCCAGCCATGACCTGCGCCAGCCCATGCATGCGCTGGGCCTGTTTCTGGCCACGCTGAAAACCACCACTCTGGATCAGCGCCAGCAAGAACTGCTGGAACATATCGAGGCATCAGCCTCTGCCGCCTGCGAGATGCTGGACACCCTGCTGGACTTCTCCAAGCTGGAGGCTGGCGTGATAGAAGCCCGGCCGCGCCAGGTGGCCCTACAAAGTATCCTGTACAAGCTGGAATGCGAATTCGCGCCGCTGGCCAATGGCAAGAACCTGGTATTCCGGGTAAGGGAGTCCGCGGTGCATGTGCATACCGACCCTAGCCTACTGGAGCTAATCCTGCGCAACCTGATCAGCAATGCCATCAACTACACCCGCAGCGGCGGCATCCTGATCGGCTGCCGGCACCGGCACGAACAGTTGCTGATCGAGGTATGGGATAGCGGCATCGGCATTCCCCGGTCGCAACAGCAGGAGGTGTTCCGCGAATTCCACCAGCTGGGCAACCCGGAGCGTGACCGGCGCAAGGGCCTGGGACTGGGTCTGGCCATCGTGCGCGGCCTGGCACAGACCATGGGCCTGCGGGTGGAGTTGCAGTCCCGCCCCGGCCGGGGCTCGGTATTCCGCCTGCACATGCCCTTGGCCAGCGGCCTGCCGGAGATGGCGACAACCGTGAGCAGCCCTGTGCCCCAGCTGCCGCTGCACGCGGTGCCGGTACTGGTGATCGACGACGACTATGCGGTGCGCTCGGCCATGGAGGCCCTGCTGGGCTGTTGGGGCTGCCATATCCGTACAGTGGAAAGTGGTCAGCAGGCACTGGATTGCCTGGACAGCTTCAAGCCGCAGGTGGTGATTGCCGACTACCGGCTGCGTGGCAACCAGACCGGCCAGCAGGTGCTCAAGCAGATCTGCCAGCAGCTGGGCCACAGCGTGCCGTCCATCATCATGACCGGCGACACCGCACCCAACCGTCTGCGCGAGGCCCAGTCCAGCGGGGCGTTATTGCTGCACAAGCCGGTGGATGCTGCGGCGCTGTACGGTAGCATCCAGCAACTGCTGGCCAGCAGCTGAGGCAGCCCGGATGGATCGAACATGCTGATGTCGTGTAGGAATCGCCCTACAAGACGACACCATTTTCCTGACAGCAAAATCCGCCACTGACCGATATCCGGGCTGTCATCCAGTTTTTACAATCCAGTCATCACCATTTAAAACAGGAGTGGTCATGGCTGAAACGAACGCAAGCGACATCCTGGTCCGCTTCAAGAACGTACAAAAGAGCTACGACGGCGAGACCCTGATCGTCAAGGATCTCAATCTGGATATCCGCAAAGGCGAATTCCTTACCCTGTTGGGACCGTCCGGTTCGGGCAAGACCACCAGCCTGATGATGCTGGCCGGCTTCGAGACCCCTACTTCCGGTGAGATCATGCTGGGCGAACGTTCGCTCAACCGCGTGCCGCCGCACAAACGCGACATCGGCATGGTGTTCCAGAACTACGCACTGTTCCCGCACATGACCGTGTCCGAAAACCTAGCCTTCCCGCTGAAGGTGCGCGGCATGGACAAGACCGATGTGACCGAACGCGTCAAGCGCGCCCTGTCCATGGTGCAGCTGGACAAGTTTGCCAACCGCTACCCCGGCCAGATGTCTGGCGGCCAGCAGCAGCGTGTGGCCCTGGCCCGCGCCCTGGTATTCGAACCGCAACTGGTGCTGATGGATGAACCGCTGGGCGCACTGGACAAGCAACTGCGTGAACACATGCAGATGGAAATCAAGCATTTGCACGAACGTCTGGGCGTGACTGTGGTGTACGTGACCCACGACCAGAGCGAAGCACTGACCATGTCTGACCGCGTGGCCGTGTTCCACCAGGGTGAAATCCAGCAGATCGACAGCCCGCAAAACCTGTACGAACACCCGCGCAATACTTTTGTGGCCAACTTCATCGGCGAAAACAACCGCCTGCACGGCAAGCTGATCAGCCGCGACGGCGAGCGCTGTACCGTGGGTCTGGAAAACGGCGAACGCGTGGAAGCCATGGCCATCCATGATGCCCAGCCCGGCCAGCCGGTATCGCTGTCCATCCGCCCGGAACGCATTCAACTGAACGTGCAGCAAGACCAGAACCGCTTCTCCGGCCGCGTGCGCGAATTCATCTACCTGGGCGACCACGTGCGTATCCGCATGGAAGCCTGTGGCAACTCCAGTTTCATCGTCAAACAGCCTATCGCCACCCTGGACCCCAAACTGTCCGTGGGCGATGTGATTTCCCTGGGCTGGAATGTAGAACACGTAAGAGCGCTCGATCCTGTCGAAATGGCCGAGTGAGTGCGTGCGAGTGAGTAGCGTGTAGCTGTAGTCTCAAAACAATATGGAGAACTATCAAATGAAGAAATGCATGAAAGCTCTTTCGCTGGCTGTGGTAGCAGCATGTTGCGCTCAGGCTGCCCAAGCCGCTGACCTGACCGTGATTTCCTTTGGTGGCGCCAACAAGGCGGCCCAGGAAAAGGCCTACTACGCCCCCTTCACCAAAGCCACCGGCATCAAGGTGGTTGGCGGTGAATACAACGGCGAAATGGCCAAGGTAAAAGCCATGGTCGACACCAAGAGCGTGTCCTGGGACGTGCTGGAAGTGGAATCCCCGGAACTGGCTCGCGGCTGCGATGAGGGCATGTTCGAAAAGCTGGACTACAGCAAGATCGGCAACAAGGCTGACTTCGTACCGGGTGCTGCCCAGACCTGTGGCGTAGGCATCTTCGTGTGGTCCACCGTACTGGCTTACAACGCCGACAAGCTGAAGGTTGGCCCGAGCGGCTGGAAAGATTTCTGGGATGTGAAGAAATTCCCGGGCAAGCGCGGCATGCGCAAGGGTGCCAAGTACACCCTGGAAGTGGCTCTGATGGCTGACGGCGTGGCCGCCAAAGACGTGTACAAGGTTCTGGCCACCCCGGCCGGCGTTGACCGTGCCTTCAAGAAGCTGGATCAGCTGAAGCCGAACATCCAGTGGTGGGAAGCTGGCGCCCAGCCGCCGCAGTACCTGGTATCCGGCGACGTGGTGATGAGCTCGGCCTACAACGGTCGTATCGCCAACACCCAGAAGGAAGGCAAGAACCTGAAGATCGTCTGGGCCGGTGGCATGTATGACTTCGACTCCTGGGCTATTCCGAAGGGTTCCCCGAACAAGGATGCTGCGCTGAAGTTCATCGCTTTCGCCAGCAAGCCGGAAAACCAGAAGGGTTACTCCGAGCAGATCGCCTACGGCCCGACCAACAAGAAGGCCGTTCCGCTGCTGGACAAGAAACTGGTGGCCGACCTGCCGACCGCACCGCAAAACATCAAGAGCGGTGTAGCCGTGGATGTGGCTTTCTGGGCTGACTACGGTGAAGCTCTGGAACAACGCTTCAACGCCTGGGCTGCCAAATAAGCAGCTGTAACACGCATGACTGCTGCCGGTGTTGATGCCGGCAGCAGGCCCACCCCCTCGGGGGTTCATCCCCAGGGGGTTTTGTCCCCTTACCTGATCCGGAGCCGGAAGAATGACCGCTTCCTCTGCACCCACACCCGCTATCGCAGCCACCCTGCCGGAGGCCGGCCGTTCGCTGAAACAGAAACTGGCCCGCGCCGAGCGCATGAACAAGCTGAAGTCGCAGCTGCTGATCCTGCCGCTGGTGCTGTTTATCCTGCTGGTATTCGTACTGCCCATTACCAGCCTGCTGTTCAAGAGCGTCAACAACCCGGAAGTGGTTGATGCCATGCCGCACACGGTCAAGGCCATCTCCAGCTGGAGCGGCCGTGCCCTGCCGCCGGAAACCGTCTATGCCGCCGCAGCGCAAGACATCCAGCAAGCTCATGACGACCAGAAACTGGGCGATCTGGGCAAACGCCTGAACATGGAAGTAGCCGGCTACCGCAGCCTGCTCAACAAGACAGCCCGTGCCCTGCCGATGGACCCGGCACCCAAATCCTACAAGGAAGCGCTGACCAATGTGGACGAGCGCTGGGGTGATCCGGCCTACTGGCAGGCCATCCGCCGCAATACCAGCAGCCAGACCCCGTTCTACCTGCTGGCGGCCATGGACCACCGTATCGACGATCTGGGCGAAATCAGCCGTTCCTCGCCGGACCAGGCCATTTACCTGGACATCTTCACCCGTACTTTCTGGATGAGCCTGGTGGTGACCGCCATCGCCCTGGCCCTGGCCTACCCGCTGGCCTACCTGCTGGTCAACCTGCCCACCCGCACCAGCAACCTGCTGATGATTCTGGTACTGCTACCGTTCTGGACCTCTGTCCTGGTACGCGTTGCCGCCTGGATCGTGTTGCTGCAATCCGGTGGTCTGATCAACTCCACCATGGAATGGCTGGGCCTGATTGATCATCCGCTGCAACTGGTGTTCAACCGCACTGGCGTGTACATCTCCATGGTGCACATCCTGCTGCCCTTCATGATCCTGCCCATCTACAGCGTGATGAAAGGCATCTCCCCCAGCTATATGAAGGCTGCCATCTCCCTGGGTTGCCATCCGTTTGCCAGCTTCTGGCGCGTGTACTTCCCGCAGACTGTGGCTGGCATCAGTGCCGGTGCGCTGCTGGTGTTCATCCTGTCCATCGGCTACTACATCACCCCGGCGCTGCTGGGTAGCCCGAACGACCAGATGGTGAGCTACTTCGTGGCCTTCTACACCAACACCTCGATCAACTGGGGCATGGCAACCGCACTGGGCGGCCTGCTGCTGGCCGCCACCATGATCCTGTACATCGTTTACAACTGGCTGGTAGGCGCCAAGAGCCTGCGCCTGGGCTAACCCTCACCCTTCACGGAGACATAACCATGCTGAACCCGACCATGTCGCCCATCGAAAAGGTGTGGCACTACGTTCTGCGCATTACCAGCGGCCTGACCCTGCTGTTCCTGATCCTGCCGGTGCTGGTGATCATTCCGCTGTCCTTCAACGAAGGCTCTTTCCTGGTGTACCCGCTGACCGGCTTCTCCTTCCGCTGGTATCAGGACCTGTTCAGCGCACCGGAGTGGATCCGTTCCTTGCAGAACAGCATGATCGTGGCCCCGGCCGCCACCGTGCTGTCCATGGTACTGGGCACCCTGGCCTCCATCGGTCTGACCCGTGGCGAGTTCCGAGGCAAGGGCATCATCATGTTCCTGCTGATTTCGCCGATGGTGGTGCCGGTGGTGATTGTCGGCGTAGCCAGCTACCTGTTCTTCGCTCCACTGGGCATGGACAACAGCTACACCACGCTGATTCTGGAACATGCCGCGCTGGGCGTACCGTTCGTCATCATCACGGTGACCGCCACCCTGCAGGGCTATAACCACAACCTGACCCGCGCTGCCGCCAACCTGGGCGCCTCGCCGATCACCACCTTCTTCCGCATCACCCTGCCGCTGATCGCACCGGGCGTGATTTCCGGTGCCCTGTTCGCCTTTGCCACCTCGTTTGACGAAGTGGTGGTGACGCTGTTCCTGGCTGGCCCGGAACAAGCCACGCTGCCGCGCCAGATGTTCAGCGGCATCCGTGAAAACCTCAGCCCCACCATTGCGGCGGCAGCCACCTTGCTGATTGGCTTCTCCATCCTGCTACTGTTGACGCTGGAGTGGCTGCGTGGCCGCAGCGAGCGCCTGCGCACCGGCTGAAGCACAACCCTTGCGACATTGCTAGCAGATTGCAAGCCGGCCCTTCCAGGCCGGCTCTTTTTCGCCCGAAACCCGCGCCATATGCCCACATCGTGATGCTTGGGCTTGCATTCGCCGCTCCGGGGTTTAGTATTCTGCTAGCCTGCGCACAAGCGCCATCCATTTTGCCCACTCGTTTATGCGACTTATTCCTGCCCTGTGCCTGAGTTTTGCCAGTTACGCCGCCGTTGCCGCCTCGGGTAACGATTCCGCCACCTGGAGTTACGAGGTGAAACAGGGGGATTCCTTATGGTCCTTTGCCGACCAGCACCTGTCCTCACCCGCCTATGTGCCGCGACTGCAAAACCTGAACCATATTGCCGATCCTTACCATTTGATACCGGGCAGCCACATCAAGGTGCCCTATCCCTGGGTCAGGCAGCACCCCTCCACCTCGCAGATCGAAGAATTTTCCGGCGAGGTCAGCGCACATGACGCCCATGGCAAGCCCCTGCCCATCAACAAGGAAATGCAATACCCCAAGGGCGTGCAATTCCAGACCGGCAACGACGCCATGCTCCGGCTGCGCTTTGCCGACGGCTCCACCTTGCAGCTGAATGCCAACTCCAGCGCCCAGCTGCAAAACGAAATCTACTACCCCAGCACCGGCTCGGCCAAAACCGAGATCAAGCTGGACAAGGGCAATGCCGGCAGCTCGGTGATCCCCAATATCCTGATGCCCAACCGCTATCAGATCCGTACACCATCAGCCGTCACCACCGTGCGCGGCACCGAATTCCGCGTCAATGCGGAAACGGCCGACAGCACCGCCACCGAAGTGTTGCGTGGCAAGGTCAACGTCAGCGGCAAAAAAAATGCTCAGGTCGATGTGCCCGCCGGCTTCGGCTCCCTCAGCACCCTGGGTAGCAAACCCACTACGCCGGAGGCACTGCCCGCCCCGCCAGACTTGTCTGCCCTGCCAGCACGCAGCGACTTCAACCCGCCAGTGCTGAGCTGGCAGGCCGATCCGCAAGCCCGGGCATACCGTGCCGGCCTGCGCGGGCCGGGCCTTGATGGCCAGCAGCAGCTGCACCGGGTACTGGGCCAGCCCTTGCTCATGCCCAGCCTGCCGGCCAATGGCGAATACCAGCTATCGGTCCGGGTGCGTAATCTTCATGGACTGGAAGGCTATGACAGCAAGCGAAGCTTTGTCTTGCACGCCTTCCCGACGCCCCCCTTGTTACAGAGTGTGAGCGGGGTGCAAGAAACACGCAGCGCCACGCTTGCACTCAAGCTGGCCGCCAGCCCGGAACACCCCTTGCTGCTGCAATTGTCCCGCAACAGTGATTTCGCCAGCATCAGCCTTAACCAGAAGCTGGTGCAGGACAACAACACCCTGCCGCTGCCCGACAAGGGGACGTGGTTCTGGCGGGTGGCACGGCTGGACGACAAGGGTGAGGCTGGTCCTTACTCCGATCCGCAACAGCTGCTGGTCAAGGGGCTGTTCGCCTCCATCAGCACGGCACAGCCCGCCTTGCTGGCCCGTCGCTACCCGGTCAATGGCGCTCGCTACACGCTAAAACTGGCGGACAGCCCGGCCATGCAGCACATCAGCTACCACGACACCCGCAGCCAACCGGACTGGCCACTGCAGCAACTGCCACGTGGTCACTACTTTGCACAAGTGGAAGTGAGTGGGGATGATGGCTATCACGCGGTGGAAGCACGTGAAGAAATCACCATTGACTGAGTAATGGCATAAAATGCAGCCATGCCATCATTGATCACTCGCCAATCAAAACTGCTATTACCCTTGCTGACCGGTCTGGCAGGCCTGCTGCTGGTGCTAACCGGGGTCACCCAGCGGCTGGATTACTGGTTTTACGATGCCGCGCTCAGCCACCACACCCTGCAGCGGGCTGCCGATGATCCCATCCTGATCGAGGTGGATAATCACAGCCTGGCGGAGATGGGCAGTTGGCCCTGGCCGCGCGAACTGCACGCCCGCTTGATCGACCAGCTGCAATACGCCAAGGCCGTGGGGCTGGACATCGTGCTGGCCGAAAGCGTGATGGCCAGCAGCCGGCCAGACCAGTCGCTCGCCACAGCCATGCAGCGCAACGGCAAGGTCGTCAGCCCGGTATTCCCGGAAAGCAGCGGTAATACGCTGACGGAAACCCGTCCCATCCCCTTGCTGGCGGCGGCTTCCAACCGGCTGGGGCATACCGATTTCGAACGTGATGGCGATGGCGTGATCCGCCGTGTTTATCTGCAGGCAGGCCTTGGCAGCCCGGACTTCCCTGCCTTCGCCCAGGCAATACTGGATGTGGCACAAGGCCGGCCGGCCCCCGCCCTGCCTGCCCTGTTTGAATCTCCCGGCGCCAGCTGGGTACGCCAGCAGGAGGTCATGCTGCCTTTCGGCAAGGGCGAGGAACCCTTTCAGCGCATGTCGTATATCGATGCGCTTGCCAGTGCCAGCAAGGAAGAGTTTCGCGACCGCATCGTGCTGATCGGCGTGACCGCCACCGGCTTGGGCGACATGCACAGCACCCCCGTCTCGGACAATGCGTCCGGCATGCCGGGCGTGGTGATCAATGCCTATCTGCTGCATGGCCTGCTGCACGGCGACAGCATCCAGCCGCTCAGCCTGCCGCAACAACTGGGCCTGACCCTGCTGCTCATCGTTTTGCTGGATTATCTGCTTTCGCCCTGGTGGCGCCGGCGTGGCGTGATGCCCGCCTATGCGGTCACCGCGCTGCTGCTGGCTGCCGGCTCACTGATGCTGCTGAGCTGGGGACGGATCTGGTTTGCGCCGGCCAGCGCCATCCTGGCACTGCTGCTGAGTGGTTTTTGCCGCTTCATCCTCCGACAGGCCAGCTTGCAGACACTGGCCACCACCGATGGCCTGACCCAACTGGCCAACCGTCGTCACTTTGACGAAGTATTTGCCCTCAGCCTGGAGCGCCAGCGCCATGCCTCGCAGCCACTGGCTTTCGTGCTGCTGGATATTGACCACTTCAAGTTATACAACGACCAGTACGGTCACTATGCCGGCGACGTGGTACTCAAGCGGGTGGCCCATGTGCTGCGGGAGTCCTTCCAGCGCAAGGGTGAGCTGCCGGCCCGACTGGGGGGTGAGGAATTCGGCGTGCTGATGCCCGGATCCACCATGCAGGATGCACTGGAAGCAGCGGAAGGGTTCCGGCAACATCTGGAAAGCCTGGACCTGCCACACGATGGCAGTCCCTTGCACAAGGTAACCTGTAGCATCGGTGTTGCCGCCCGCATTCCTCAGCCGGATGACACCTACCAGCGCATTTACGAAGATGCCGACGGCGCGCTCTACATCGCCAAGCGTTCCGGCCGCAATATCGTCAGCCCGGCATCTCGCTGAACAGCCAGGCCTGCGGGCCGCATCATGCACAAAAGCCACGATCAGGATCGTGGCTTTTGCATGTCCGCCGTATCTGGCCCGCGCTCAGTCCTGCGGGCAGACCACCAGCCAGTCCTGCTCTCCCACCGGCACATGACAAGCCAGCCGCCAGTCGGTAGAAATGTCCGGCCAGCTGTCGGTCGCGGCCTGTGCAGTATCAATCAGGCCGGCGCGCAGCAGCACATTACGCTCCTTGCGTCCCGGTGCAACGGCCAAAGCAGGTCCGGCATGGCTGATACGCACCTTGCAAGTGCCACACGTTCCCTGTCCGCAGCGCCAGTGCAAGGGCACATCGGCCAGCCGCGCCACATCCAGCAACAGATCACCGGGGCTGGCCTCCACCTCGGCCAGCAGTTGCTGGTGCTGGTCGACAAACCGCAACTGCGGCATGCTCAGCGTCCCAGCGGCAGCAAGGGCAATACATCTCCGGGACTAACCTGCTGCCCCGGCGCCAGCCGCACCAGACCATCGGCCCAGGCGCAGGAGGTCAGCACACCGGAACCCTGGTTGGCATAGCGCTGCAATTGCCATTGGCCATCCTGCTGCACCAGTTTCACCCGCAAGAACTCTTCACGCCGGCTGTCCGGCCTGTCCCAGGCAAAAGCAGCCGGATACAGCGCAGCTGCCACTTCGGCCTCGGCCAGCAAACCGGCACAACGCTGCAGATAGGGTTTGACCAGAACCTGATAGGTGACAAAGCCGGATACCGGATTGCCCGGCAGGCCGATAAAACCCGCCAGCCCAACCTTGCCGCAAGCCAGCGGCTTGCC
>JAFANL010000298.1 GCA_019232735.1 Aquitalea sp.
AGAGAGTGGGGGAGTAGAGAGTGGGGGAGTAGAGAGTGGGGGAGTAGAGAGTGGGGGAGTAGAGAGTGGGGGAAGTAGAGAGTGGGGGAAGTAGAGAGTGGGGCGTGGCGGGCCGTTATGGCCCGCCGGAGTGCTTACTTGGCTGCGGAGGCAGAATCCTTCACGCATTTCTTCACAAAACTGTTCTTGGCAGCGCCAGCCAGTTTCTTGTCGGCAGCTTTGCTTTCGCACATGGCTTGCGGTGCAGCGGCCTTGCTGTCTTTCTCGCATTTTTTCAGGAAGCTGGCCTTGGCGGCACCAGCCAGTTTTTTCTCCGCCGCCTTGGCATCACAGCTAGCGTCAGCAGCCAGAGCAATATTGGCAGTAGCCAGGGTCAACAGTGCCATCATCACGAATTTGCGCATTGCATGGTCCTTTATCTTGGCGGGAGACATTCCCGGTTGGCAAGCAGAATTGGTCTGCTTGTGCACCGTAACATAAACGGTATGACAATTCTTATCCATTACGGATTGTTACAAGGCTTGTCAGTAAATTATTGCAGTCGACGGGCTGTGTGCCGATCCACACTGGCAGCGGGCTGGCCGGCAGGGTCAGGGCGAGCTGTTTTTTCATCGGGATTCCCCTTGCGATGTGGACGGTATGACAGACCGCAGCGTCTTTAGCCTGGTTCACAGTCATCCGGACGGCATTAATTGTTGCGCTGGCAAGATTGAGGCCGGCCTTGCTGGTATCATTCCGGTTTCACCGCTGTGCGCTTACTGACCTCTTCCCCATTGTTCAAGTCTGCATGAAAACTTTGTCCCGTCTGTTACTGCTGGCAGTACTTGCCGCTCTTGCCTGGTTGGCCTGGGTGGTGGTCATTCCGGTGGATCTGCCGCAATCGCCCTACAAGCTCACCATCGGTCCCAACCGCAGCCTGGGGCAGATCGCCCGCGCTTTGTCCGAAGAAGGGGTGATCCGCAACCGCAATGTGATGGTGGTGCTGGCCCGTCTGCAAGGCAGTGACCGCAAGATCAAGGCTGGCTTGTATCAGTTCAATGGTCAGGCTTCGATGTGGGACATTCTGCAGCGGTTGGCGGAGGGCCACCCGGATGAAGCCAGCCTGACGGTGATTGAAGGCTGGAGTTTCCATCAGTTCCGCCAGGCCATCGACCGTAACCCGGATCTTGAGCACCAGGCCCGCGACCTGAGCGATGCCCAGCTGCTACAGCAACTGGGTCTGAACGACATCAAGCCGGAAGGGCTGTTCTTCCCCAGCACCTATCTGTTCACTCCGGGTAGCAGTGATCTGGAACTGTATCGCCGTGCCTACAACACCATGCAGCAAAAACTGGAAGCCGCCTGGGCTGCCCGCAAGCCGGATCTGCCTTATCACACGCCTTATGAGCTGCTGATCATGGCCAGCCTGGTGGAGAAGGAAACCTCGCTGGATGCCGATCGCCCGCTGGTGGCAGCTGTATTCGTCAATCGTCTGCATACCGGCATGCGCCTGCAGACCGACCCTTCCGTCATCTACGGCATGGGCAGTGCTTATCAGGGCAATATCAGCAAGGCCGATTTGCGCCGTGATACCCCTTACAATACCTATACCCGTAACGGTCTGACGCCCACCCCGATCTCGCTGCCCGGCAAGGCGGCGCTGGAAGCCGCGGCCAATCCGGCCAACTCCAAGGCACTGTATTTCGTGGCCAAGGGCGATGGCAGCTCCTATTTCTCCGAGACGCTGGATCAGCACAATCAGGCCGTGCGCAAATACATTTTGAAGAAAGGCAGCAATGGCTGAGCAGACTGGCCGTTTCATCACGCTGGAAGGCATTGATGGTGCCGGCAAAAGCACCCATCTGGACTTCATTCGCGACTGGCTGACAGCGCATGACATCGCTGCCGAGTTTACCCGCGAGCCGGGTGGCACGCCGCTGGGCGAGCAAATCCGCGCCTTGCTGCTGGCCGTGGACACCCAGGTATCGCTGGAGGCGGAAACCCTGCTGATGTTTGCCTCGCGCCAACAGCTGGTGTCCAGCCTGATCCGTCCGGCGCTGGCGGCCGGGCGCTGGGTGGTGTCTGACCGTTTTACCGACTCCACCTTCGCGTTTCAGGGCGGTGGCCGTGGTGTGCCGACTCAGCGCATTGCGCAACTGGAAGACTGGGTACAGCAGGGCTTGCAGCC
>JAFANL010000060.1 GCA_019232735.1 Aquitalea sp.
TCACCCCTCCTGGCAGATCTGGCGCAAGGCTGCGGCAAACAGTGCCACCGTGTGCTGTTCGCCCTCGGCACGGGTAAACATGGCAATCGGCGGCAAGGTCCAGTCGAAGGAATACGGCACGATGGACAGCCCGGCGGTACGCACCAGTTCTTCGGCAATATCGGCCGGCACAATCGACACCGCCCGCTCGCTGGCCACGATCATTTCGCCAATCAGCTTGGACGAATAACTCTCCACAATGGGAACCGGCGGCGCGATGCCGGCCGCCAGGAAAATATCCACCACCTGTTCACGCATCGGCGTATTGGGCGCACCCAGAATCCAGTCCAGCTCCACCAGTTGTCCCCAGTTCAACCGGCTGCGTCCCAGTTGCGCAGCCAGACGGCGGCTGGCAATCAGCCGGGGCTGCTGGCGGTACAGAACCTCGAAGGAGACATGCTGCAGATCGACTGCCGACGAGGCGCGGCCGATGACGATATCCAGGCTGTGATCCTGCAGCAATGGCAGCAACTGGTCGCTGGTGCCCTCGTGGATGGTCACGGTCAGCCCGCCTGCCTGCTCCGGCAGGGTACGACCAATGGCGGCTGACAAGAGCCGACCGGGAATGAAGGGGATCACACCCACATGCAGATGCGCACTATAGCCCGCCGCCACCGTGGCCATATCGCGCACCAGATGATCCAGGTCATGCAACATGGCTCGGGCACGGGCCAACACCAGCTTGCCCAGCACGGTGGGCGCCATGCCCCGCGCCGAACGGTCGAACAGTGCACCGCCAAACATGCCCTCCAGCTCGGCCAGGGCATTGGTGATGGCCGGCTGGCTGCTGGCCATCTGTTCAGCTACCCGCGTCAGGGAGCCGTGCTGCTGTATCTGTAGCAACAGCTGCAGATGGCGCATTTTCAGGCGTGCACTCAGGCGGCGCAGTACCTCTTCGGTATGGATTTCAGCCATGGACAGTAGCCGTCATAAGGTAAATGTTATGGCGTGATAGTAAATCAAAATATTTATCTTATGGCATTTCGCTACACTGGCCAGCAATCACCTCCGGCACAGCGCATCCGCCGGCAGATGGCACAGGCAGTCGACCGGTCCGCCCGCGGACCACCCACAACGATGGCAATGGCCCCGGCATCCAGACCCGGGCTGCAGACAAGGAGCGAGACAATGGACACCACCGATCGTCAGGCCGCACTGGACTATCACGAATTCCCCACCCCGGGCAAAATCGCCGTCAACGCCAGCAAGCCGCTGGTCACCCAGCGCGATCTGGCCCTGGCCTACACCCCCGGCGTGGCCGCTGCCTGTGAAGAAATCGTGGCCGACCCGCTCAATGCCAGCCGCTTTACTGCCCGCTCCAATCTGGTAGGCGTCATCACCAACGGTACCGCCGTACTGGGCCTGGGCAATATCGGCGCCCTGGCTTCCAAACCGGTGATGGAAGGCAAGGCGGTATTGTTCAAGAAGTTTGCCGGCGTGGATGTGTTCGACATCGAAATCAACGAAACCGACCCAGACAAGCTGGTGGACATCATCGCCAGCCTGGAAGCCACTTTTGGCGGCATTAATCTGGAAGACATCAAGGCCCCGGAGTGCTTCGAAGTAGAGCGCAAGCTGCGCGAACGGATGAAGATTCCGGTCTTCCATGACGACCAGCACGGTACCGCCATCACCGTGGCCGCCGCCTTCATCAACGGCCTGAAAGTGGTCGGAAAGGACATCAGCCAGGTCAAGGTGGTGACCTCTGGCGCGGGTGCCGCCGCCCTCACCTGCCTGGACCTGATGGTGCATCTGGGTCTGCCGCTGGAAAACATCTGGGTGACCGATATCGAAGGCGTGGTCTACCAGGGCCGCACCAGCCTGATGGACCCGGCCAAAGCGCGCTTTGCCCAGCCCACCGATGCCCGCAGCCTGAGCGAAGTCATCGCTGGTGCCGACGTATTCCTCGGCCTGTCCGCTGGCGGTGTGCTCAAGCGTGACATGGTGGCACAGATGGCCGCCCGCCCGCTGATCCTGGCACTGGCCAACCCGGCACCGGAAATCCTGCCGGAAGATGCCCACGCCGTGCGTGACGACGTGGTGATGGCCACCGGCCGTTCCGACTACCCGAATCAGGTCAATAACGTACTGTGCTTCCCCTACATCTTCCGCGGTGCGCTTGATGTGGGCGCCACCACCATCACCCGCGAAATGGAAGTGGCTGCGGTGTATGCCATTGCCGGCCTGGCCGAGGAAGAACAGAACGAAGTGGTGGCCGCTGCCTATGGCAGTTACGACTTGTCCTTCGGCCCGCAATACCTGATTCCCAAACCGTTCGACCCGCGCCTGATCGTGCGCATCGCCCCGGCCGTGGCCAAGGCGGCGATGGACAGTGGCGTAGCCACCCGGCCGATTGCCAATCTCGACGCTTACACCGAACAGCTGCAACAGTTTGTCTACCACTCCGGCAGCTTCATGAAACCGCTGTTTGCTGCGGCCAAGAAACAGGTACGTGAAGGCGGCAAGACCCGCATCGTATTTACCGAAGGCGAAGATGAGCGGGTATTGCGTGCGGTGCAGGTGATCGTGGACGAAAAGCTGGCGCGACCGATTCTGGTGGGCCGCCCGGAAGTGCTGCTGGCGCGGATCGAAAAATTCGGCCTGCGTCTGCGCCTGGGTGAGGACGTGGAAGTCACCAACCCGGAATACGACGAACGCTTCCATCAGTACTGGACCAGCTATTGGGAACTGATGTGCCGCAGCGGCGTGACCAAGGAAATGGCGCGGGTGGAAATGCGCCGCCGCCTGACGCTGATCGGCGCCATGATGGTACGCCTGGGTGACGCCGACGGCATGATCTGCGGCACGGTGGGCGGCTACCACGACCATCTGCATTACATCGATCAGGTCATCGGCAAGAAGCCCGGTTCGGACACCTATGCCGCCATGAACATCCTGCTGCTGGAAAAACAGACCGTGGCCCTGGTGGACACCCACGTCAACGACAACCCCACGGCGGAGCAGATTGCCGAATTCACCATTGCCGCCGCCGAAGAAATGACGCTGCTGCACATGAAGCCCAAGGCGGCCCTGCTGTCACGCTCCAACTTCGGCTCGTCCAGCTCGGCCTCCGGCAGCAAGATGCGCCAGGCCTTGCAATTGATCCGTCAGCAGGCACCGGAGCTGGAAGTGGATGGCGAAATGCATGGTGACTGCGCACTGGACGAGGCGCTGCGCATGAACATCCTGCCCATGTCACAGCTGAAGGGCGCGGCCAATCTGCTGGTCTGCCCCAATGTCGATGCCGGCAATATCGCCTACAACCTGCTGAAGACGGCCGCTGGCAGCAATGTCGCCGTTGGTCCCTTCCTGCTGGGGGTCAATGCGCCGGTCAACATCCTGACGTCCAGCTCCACGGTACGCCGCATCATCAATATGGCCGCCCTGACCGTGATGGAAGCCAACCGTCAGATCGACTGATCCAGCACGCATCACCTAGTCAGCAAGCCAAGACCGGCACCCACATCGTGACGTGGGTGCCTTTCCGGCTTTCAGACCAAAAGCGCCCGCCATTCCGGCAAGGCAGATCGGCCACACGCCGTTTGCCTGCAGGAATGACGGGCGCTTGCTGTTTGGCCAGCCGCCAGTAGCCGCGGCCGGGACTTAATTTTGCCAGGCAGACCGGCACCGCACCGGGCCGGCTGGCAAGGGACAGGCTACTGGAATCCATCCTCCCGCTTGTACACGCGCTCGGGGCGGCCGACTCGGCCATAGGAGATTTCCGCCAGCAGGAAACGGGTTTCCACACAATATTCCAGATAGCGCCGCGCCGTGGTCTTGCTGATGCCCACCTGCACCGCCACGCTTTCCGTGGTGTGGCAGGCTGCGCCATCGGCAAAAACATCCTTGATGCGCTGCAAGGTCAGATCCTCGATCCCCTTGGTCGGGCGCTCGCTGCGAAAATCCTTGGCCTGCAGATTGAACAGGGCATCAACATGCTGCTGATTGACCTGCTGCACCCCGTGCTGGGTATCGAAAAATCGTACAAACCGCTCCAGTGACAGCTGGAGCCTGTCGTAGGAAACCGGCTTGATGATGTAGTCGAATGCACCGTAGCGGATGGCCTTGCTGCAGGTATCCATATCACTGGCCGCCGTGATGAAGATGGCACGCATCGGGGTTTCACTCTGCACCATGTCCTCGAACAACTCGATACCCTTGCCATCGGGCAGGAAATTGTCCAGCAGCAACAGGTGTGGCCGCAGCACGGTAATCATCTGCCGCGCCTCGGCCAGGGTGTGGGCCATGTTCACGGCGCGAAACCGGGTATTCTTCTGGATGAAATCGGCATGAATCCGCGCCAGTCGTACTTCATCCTCCACGATCAATACATCGATATCATGCACTGTCGTCCCTCCTCCTCTTGGGCACGAAGACGCTGAAGATCGTGCCGCGGGGTATATTGTTTTCCACCGTGATGGTGCCGCCGGCCTTTTGCACATAGCTGTTGACCAGATACAGGCCGATACCGTGCTCGCCGCCTCCCCGGCTGCTGCTGCCCCGCTCGAACAGCTGTCCGGCCAATGCCGGATCGACACCGCAACCGTGGTCGGCCACTTCGATGATCAGCTCCTCACCGACATCGGAAAGATACAGCACGATGTCACGGTCATCCGCCGGATTGTCGCGGCTGGCCTCGAAAGCATTATCCAGCAGGTTGCCGACGATGGACATCCATTCCACATCGCTGAGCACCTCGGGCAGCGCATCCACGCTGCAGCCGGATTCGAACTGCAAGCTCAGCCCCATCTCCTGCGCCCGGTAATACTTGCCGATCAGCAAACCACACAGATGATAATTGCCGAAGCTCATCGAGATCTCATCCAGCACCTGCTGCTGCACCTCGGACTGGCTACGGACCAGCCGCATCACCTCGTCATAGGCCTTGACATGCAGCAGCCCGGACACGGTGGACATCCAGTTCAGATGTTCATGCCGCACCACGCGCAAATGGTCGGCATAGCGGCGAATCTGGCTGAGCTGCATGCTCAGGGTATTGATGTCGTCCTGCCGCCGAAAGCTGATCACCCAGCCTTGCAAGCCGTCGGCGGCATGGATGCCTACCCGGCTGGCGATGACTTGCAGCGTGCCGAACAGGCAGATCTCATCCTTGCAGTCGGCCTGATCCGCCGTGGGCGACACGAAGGCACAGTCGGGAATCAGCGCCACCAGCGCCTGTCCCGGCAGCGCCGCCTCTGGCGGCAGATTCAGCATGTCACGTGCCGCGCGGTTGATGCCGGTCACGTAGCCGTCCCGGTCAATCGCGATCACCCCTTCGAAAATGGATTCGAACACCGCCTCCTGCTGACGCACCAGACCGGCAATTTCATGGGGTTCCAGATTGCGCATCTGGCGTTTGATGCTGCGGCTGAAGCGCCATGCACACCATAGCAATGCCATCAACATCCACAGCAGGACAGTCAGCACCGGCATGAAGCGGGTCTGGTTCCAGTAGGCAATGCGGGAGGCAAAATAGCCCACCGACACCACGCCGACCACCTGCCCGGCCCGGTTGCGCACCGGGGCCTTGGCGCGCCAGGACAGGCCCAGGGTGCCGCGCTTGAGCGTGGTCTCGCTGCGCCCCTGACGCAGGGGAAGCTCGTTATCCTCACCCTGCATCGGGCTACCGACGCTGATGGAAGGATCGGTATGCATCAGGTGGCGTCCCCGTGCATCGCCAATCACGATATAGCTGGCATCCGACTCCTGCATCAGCGGCAGGATGATGCGCTTCAATTGCGCGCTGTCCTCACGGTTTACCGCATCGACCACTTCAGGCAGCACGGCGATCTGCCGGGCCTGCACCAGCGCCCGGGCCCCGATCTGCTCGTACAGCAGCCCCTGCAGCAAATGAAAACTGCACACCCCGATCAGCAGGGATACGGCCAGCGCCACGCCCAGCAGCAGTAAAAAGCTGCGGGTCTGGAAAGACATCCGGCGCATGCGCCTGCCCAACTTGCCCGATTTCATGCTGTTTCACGCCAGAACATCAGTCGTCCCGATTTATTCACCGGGTGAATCATAGCAAGGAAGCATGGGCTGCTGTGACCCTTGCACATGACATGCACTGGCATGCTGTTTTTATTCATCCATCCACTCCGAAAAATATACCGTTTAATTAAATTCATAAAAACCATCAATTTCTGCCAGTTAAATTTTTTTACTCCATTTAATTCATAAAAATCACGGAAAAACCTTGTTCTGCGTCACGTATCATCCTTACCAAGCCGGTAAATTTGGCCTTATTAAAAAAATATATTCAACGATACGCACGTTGTTCGGAGACTGACATGAACTACAAGATTGCACTTCAGATATTCAATTCCATGGCCCCGGTTTTCCTGCTTATTTACTTGGGCTGGATTGCCGTTCATAAAAATATTGTCGACAAATCGGCCAAAAAAGTTTGTGCCACCCTGGTGGCAGACTTTGTGTTTCCGGCCCTGTTATTCAATGAAACCTACAAGGCCAAACCTTCCGAGGTGTTTGACGGCACCTGGATCATGGCTTTCTCGATTGCCATGTGCTCGATGTGGGTGATCGGCTACCTGGTCAACAAGACCATCCTGCGCAAGGACATGCGGCAAAGTGCCATGCAGGCATTGCTGTGCAGCTTCCCCAATATGGGGGGGATGGGCATTCCGTTTCTCGCCCTGCTGATTGGGGCCAGTTCGGCCATCTCGGTGGCGGTGGCCAATGTGATCGTGGCGGTCACCATCATTCCGGCGTCCTTGTTCTTGCTGGAACTGGGCGAAACCGCCGGCCGTGCCGACAAGACCGTCAACGGCTTCAAGATCTTCAGCTCGGCCGTGGTCAAGTCACTGAAAAAACCCATGGTTGCCGCCGTGCTGGTGGGCCTGTTCTGCAGCATTACCGGCCTGAGTGCCTTCCTGCCCAAATTCGTCACCAACAGCACCGACATCGTGGCCAAGTCCTGCAATTTCGTTTCGCTGTTTGCCGTCGGGGTGGCTGTTTATGGCACCAGGCTCTCGCTGAGCAAGGGGCTGGCCCTCAATATGGTGCTCAAGTGCCTGCTCAACCCGGTCATCGTGTGGAGTCTGGTCCTGGTCTTCGGGCTGAGCGGTGAACATGCCGAGGAAATGATCTTCCTGCTGGCCATGCCCACCGCCACCAATGCCGCCATTCTGGCCTACCAGTGGAATGTGCAGGAAGAAGAAGCCTCCAGCATTTATCTGACATCCACGGCCTTGTCCATCATCTCGCTACCGCTGCTGCTGGTGCTGATGCAAACCTATATTCCCGGCGTGCGCTAAGAGTACAGAGGGCGGGCAGGTCACCCCCCGGCCAGCCCTGCGCTCTGCAAAGCAAGAGTGAACATCATGTCCGAAACCATGGAATTCGATACCGTCAGCCCGGCATCCCAGCCTGAAGCGCTCGCAGCCATCAGACAACTGCTGGCAGATTGCCAGCTGGAGCTGGATTCCAAGATTGATGTCTTTGTCGTGGTGTATCGCCAGGGCAGCCTGATCGCCTGTGCCGGCCTGTCCGGCAACATCATCAAATGCGTTGCCATCGCCCCGCAATGGCGCGGTGAGTCACTCAGCCTGCAACTTGTCAATGAAGTGGTGCAGATCGCCGCCGAGCGTGGCCATTTTCACCTTTTCCTGTACACCAAGCCGGAGAACCAGCGTTTCTTCACCGGCTGCGGTTTCTACACCCTGGTGGAAGTACCCGGCCATGTGGTGCTGATGGAAAACACTCCAGTGGGTATCCAGCACTACTGCCAGCGCCTGCGCATGCTGCGTCAGCCCAGTAACAAGACCGGCTGCATCGTGATGAATGCCAACCCCTTCACCCTGGGCCATCGCTATCTGGCCGAGCAGGCCGCGGCCGCCTGTGACTGGTTGCATGTCTTCGTGGTGCGGGAGGACGTGTCTTTCTTCCCCTATGCCCAGCGCTATGAGCTGGTGACACAGGGCCTGGGCGGCATCCCCAACCTGACCGTCCATCACGGTTCGGAATACATGATTTCGCGCGCCACCTTTCCCAGCTACTTCCTCAAGGACAAAGGAATCGTCGATAGCTGCCACACCGCCATTGATCTGCTGCTGTTTCGCGACTACATCGCCCCGGCGCTGGGCATCAGCCATCGTTTCATCGGCACCGAGCCCTTCTGCCCGGTGACCAACAAGTACAACGAAGACATGAAGCAATGGCTGCAGCACGCTCACTGCCCCGCCCCGGCCATCGAGGTGGTCGAGCTGTCACGTCACGTCCGCAACGGGCAGCCCGTTTCCGCCTCGCGGGTACGCCGGCTGCTGTCCAGACAGGATTTCAACGCCATTCAGGCCCTGGTCCCCCCCAGCACCCTGCAGCTGCTGCTCAGCGAATATGCCGCCGAGCCCGCGCCCGCGCTGGAGCGCTACGGCTAGGCCGCACCCGGTTTTCACTCATTCATTGATCAACCATTGGAAATCCATCATGAAAATCATCAAACCCGCCCTTGCCGGCACGCTGGAGTCCAGCGACCTGCAAGTCAAGGTGGCACCCAGCCCGGATGACACGCTGGAAGTGGTGCTCAGCAGCGAAGTCATCAAGCAGTTCGGCCAGCAGATTCGCCGCGTCGTTGATGACACCCTAGCCCGGCTGGAGGTCAAGGCCGGCCTGATCATCATCGAGGACAAGGGGGCGCTGGACTGCGCCATCCGGGCCAGAGTCCAGGCCGCCGTCCTGCGTGGTGCCGCTTGCGAACACATCGACTGGGAGAAACTGTCATGACATTGCGTCGCAGCATGCTGTTCCTGCCAGGCGCCAATGCCGCCATGTTATCGACCGCCTTTGTCTACAAACCGGACTCCATCATGTTCGATCTGGAAGACGCCGTTTCGCTGCGGGAAAAGGATTCGGCTCGCCTGCTGGTGTTTCACGCCCTGCAGAATCCGGCATACCGGGAAATCGAAACCGTGGTGCGCATCAACCCGCTGCATACCCCGTTCGGCATGCAGGATCTGGAAGCCGCAGTGCGGGCCGGGGTGGATGTGATCCGCCTGCCCAAAACCGACTCCGCCGCCGATGTGCAGCAACTGGAAGCCGAAGTGGCACGCATCGAAAAGGCTTGCGGGCGAGAAGCTGGCAGTACCCGGCTGATGGCCGCCATCGAATCGGCCAGCGGGGTGATCAACGCCGTTTCCATTGCCACGGCCTCGCCAAGATTGATCGGCATTGCCCTGGCCGGCTTTGACTATGTGATGGACATGCAGACCGAACGCGGTGATGGCACTGAGCTGTTTTACGCCCGCTGTGCCGTATTGCATGCCGCCCGCGCGGCCGGCATCGATGCGTTTGACGTGGTCTACCCCGACGTCAATGACGAAGCAGGCTTTCTCAAGGAGGTCGAGCTGATCCGCCGCCTGGGTTTTAACGGCAAGTCACTGATCAATCCGCGACAGATCGAGCTGCTGCACCAGGCTTACGCCCCCAGCGCCGAAGACGTGGATTATGCCCGCCGCGTCATTGCTGCGGCCGAAGCGGCCGAAAAGGCCGGCCTGGGCGTGATTGCACTAAACGGAAAGATGATAGACGCCCCCATCGTCAACCATGCCAGACGCACCTTGCAACGTGCCGAGGCATCGGGCATCCGCCATTAATTCAGGAGTCTGGACATCATGGACATCATCAAGCAACTCTCCGCCCAACATCCGGCCCTGGCGAACTTGTCGGCCTTTGCCGGCGCCAACGCCAGCACGCCCTACCTGGACGACGTGCAACAAAAACGCGAACGCAAGCTTTGTGCCTCGCTGGAAGAGGCCATCCGGCGCAGCGGCCTGCGCGACGGCATGACCATTTCCTTCCATCACGCCTTTCGCGAAGGCGACAAGGTCATCAATCTGGTGGTGGATACCCTGGCGCAGCTGGGGCTGAAGAACCTGACACTGGCCTCCAGCTCGCTGCTGAACGTCAATGCACCGCTGATCGAGCACATTCGCAACGGAGTCATCACCCAGATTTACACCTCGGGCATGCGCGGCAAGCTGGCCGACGCCATCTCCCACGGGCTGATGGAAAAACCGGTACACATCCACTCTCACGGCGGCCGCGTGCATTTGCTGCAAAGTGGCGAACTGAAGATCGACGTCGCCTTCCTTGGCGTTCCGTGCAGCGATGTATTCGGCAATGCCAACGGTTCACACGGCCGTTCGCGTTGCGGCTCGCTGGGATATGCCAAGGTCGATGCCCACTATGCGCGCAAGGTGATCCTGCTGACCGACGAGATCCTGCCCTTCCCCAATAGTCCGGCCAGCATTTCGCAGGACCGGGTGGACTACATCGTGCAGATCGACGAGGTTGGCGACCCCTCCCGCATCAGCGTGGGGGCCGCGCGCGTCACCAGCAATCCACGTGAGCTGATGATCGCCCGCTTTACCGCCGACGTGATCGAACACTCCGGCTACTTCCGCCAGGACTTCTCACTACAGACCGGCTCCGGGGCAGCCTCCACCGCCGTGACCCGTTTCCTGGCCGACCGCATGCAAAGTCATGGCATCACCGCCAGCTACGCACTGGGGGGCATTACCGGCAGCATTGTCGACCTGCACCGCAAGGGGCTGATCCGCACCCTGGTGGACACCCAGTCATTCGACAGCGTCGCTGCACAATCACTGGCCGACTCGCCACAGCATGTCGAGATCTCCACCAATGAGTATGCCAACCCCTCCTCCAAGGCTGCCTATTGCGACCTGGTGGACATTGTCATCCTCAGCGCGCTGGAAATCGACACCGCCTTCAATGTCAATGTGATCACCGGTTCCGACGGCGTCATGCGTGGCGCCTCCGGTGGCCACTGCGACGTGGCAACGGCAGCCAATCTCACCATCGTGGTGGCACCACTGATCCGCAGCCGCATCCCGACCGTGGTCAAGCACGTCACCACCGTGGTCACCCCCGGCACGGCCATCGACGTCCTGGTGACCGACCACGGCATTGCGGTGAATCCCGGCCGCCCCGAAGTCGCGGAACGCCTGCGTGCCGCCGGCCTGCCCGTATTTGAT
>JAFANL010000069.1 GCA_019232735.1 Aquitalea sp.
CGACAATGTTTACGAAAATGGTGCTTACCATTCCGGTAACTACTGGCGTCTGGAAGCTGGTTACCAAGCTAACAACATCCTGGCTTCGGTATTCTACGGTCGCAGCAAGCTGAATGGTGTTAACACGCTGGATAGCAACAAGAATGATGATGGTACCGATCAAACTTTCAGTACCTTTACCACTGCTGGCGACAAGCTGTTTGCTGTTCAGGATCTGAAGAAGAAAGAGGCTGGCTTTACTGTTGGTTACACCATCGGTGCCATCACTCCGAAATTCTCCTACGGCCGAGTTTTTGGTGCCAATGCCGATGGTGCTGACGTTAGCGGTCACCTGAACCAATACGTTCTGGGTGCTGACTATGCTCTGAGCAAGCGTACCACTGCTTTTGCTGCTTACGGCTACGTTCAGAACAGCTATGTTGATCAAAACAACAACAAGTACAACAACGAGCACACTCTCGCTGTTGGTGTTCAGCACAAGTTCTAATTCTCGCTTCGAGAGTTAAACTCATGAAAAAGGACTGCTTCGGCAGTCCTTTTTTTATGCCCAAATGTAAGAGCAGGGCTAAATGCCGGGTGATCAGTCATTGCTGACGGTGCTGCCACTTTGACCATGCAACGCATATAATGGCTGAGTGAGCGTGGTGGCTGTTGCTGCGCGATTGGCGGAGTGCGCAAAGGGAAAGTATGGAAGCTTCTGCAGGGATATCAGGTCTGGGCCGGGCCTTGGTGCAAAATAATGCCTTGCTGTTGCAGGATGCCGAAGCTATCCAGCGCTTGGCGCAGGCTTCCAATATCAGCTTTGTCGAACAGTTGATTGCCAGCAAGAAAATGTCAGCAGGTGATGTGGCTGCGTTTGCTTCTCGCGTGTTTGGCTACCCCTTGCTGGACTTGGGGGCCGTGGACCCTGCGCAGCTGCCCAAGAGCGTGGTGGATGAGGAGTTGATTGGCAGCCGCCGCCTGGTGCCCTTGTACAAGCGTGGCAACAAGTTGTATATCGGGACTTCCGATCCGACCCAGACCTCTGCATTTCATGCCATTACTTTCAAGACTGGTTTGACGGTAGAAGTGGTGGTGGTGGAGGACGACAAGCTGTCCAAGGTGATCGGTAAATACACCGAGGACGCAACCGCCGCCATCAAGGCATTGGAAAACGAAGACTTTGGTGATCTTGAATTTGTCGATCCGGATGCCCAGACTGCGCATAGCGAAACCAATCAGCCGGATGTCGACGATGCGCCGGTGGTCAAGTTCATTCATAAGGTGCTGTTGGATGCCATCAATGGTGGTGCATCTGATGTGCATTTTGAGCCTTACGAGAAGTTTTATCGTATTCGTTACCGGGTAGATGGCCAGCTGAAGGAAATTGCCCAGCCGCCGTTGCTACTAAAAGAAAAAATTGCGTCTCGTATCAAGGTGATTTCGCGGCTGGACATTTCGGAAAAGCGGGTGCCACAGGATGGGCGCTTGAAACTGGTCATTTCGAAGACTCATTCCATTGATTTTCGAGTCAGTACCTTGCCGACTCTCTATGGCGAGAAAATCGTGATGCGTATCCTGGATGCTTCCGCAGCATCGCTGGATATCGAGCAGCTCGGTTTTGAGCCGGCACAAAAACAGATGCTGATGGAGGCCATTGCGCGTCCCTATGGCATGGTGCTGGTAACAGGACCTACGGGTAGCGGCAAAACGGTTTCGCTGTATACCTGCCTTAATATTCTCAATAAGCCGGATATCAATATTTCCACGGCGGAAGATCCGGTGGAAATCAACTTGCCTGGCATCAATCAGGTCAACGTCAACGAAAAGGCCGGGCTGACTTTTTCTTCTGCCCTGAAGGCTTTTTTGCGGCAGGATCCGGATGTCATCATGGTGGGTGAAATCCGGGATTTCGAGACGGCCGATATTTCCATCAAGGCAGCGCAAACCGGCCACATGGTGTTTTCCACCCTGCATACCAATAATGCCCCGGCAACGTTGACCCGCTTGCTGAATATGGGTGTGGCACCATTCAATGTGGCCAGCTCTGTCTTGCTGATCATGGCGCAGCGTCTGGCTCGGCGGCTATGTGGCCATTGCAAGGCTCCCGTGGAGATTCCCGAGATGGCATTGTTGCGTGCGGGCTTTCGTCAGGAGGAGCTGGATGGCAGTTGGAAACCTTATGGCCCGGTAGGGTGTGATGAGTGTCGTGGTTCTGGCTATAAAGGACGGACCGGTATCTACGAGGTCATGCCGATCACCGATGCGATGACGCGGCTAATCATGCAGAATGGTACGGCAATCGATATCAATGACCTGGCCTTGAAGGAGGGCATGATCGATCTGCGACATGCCGGACTGTTGAAGGTGAAGAAAGGTTTGACTTCACTGGCTGAAATCGAAGCTGTCACCAACGACTAGGTATAAGAAAGACAAGCACCATGGCAACCGTGGCGAAAAAGGCAACTCCGGGGTTCATCTGGGAGTGGGAAGGCAAGGATCGGTCTGGCAAGATCATTCGTGGTGAGCTACGCGCAGAGACCGAAGCTGTTGCCAAAACACAGTTGCGACGGCAGGGTATTAACGTTCTCAAGGTCAAGCGTCGTAGTGGTGGCTTTGGGCGCAAGATTACCGAAAAAGACATTGCGCTGTTTACCCGGCAGTTATCGACCATGATGCGGGCGGGCGTGCCGCTGTTGCAGGCCTTCGACATTACTGCCAAAGGGCATGGCAATCCGGCAGTGACCAAGATGTTGCTGGAGGTGCGTGCCGATGTGGAAACCGGCTTGTCACTGGCAGAGGCTTTCCGCAAGAAGCCTTTGTATTTTGACAAACTGTTCTGCAATCTGATTGCCGCCGGTGAAACCGGTGGCGTGCTGGACTCCTTGCTGGACAAGCTGGCGACGTACAAGGAAAAGGTGCTGGCCATCAAGGGAAAGATCAAGTCTGCCTTGATTTATCCGACGGCCATTATTGCCACTGCCTTCATCATCACCGCCATCATCATGATTTACGTGATTCCGGCGTTCAAAGACTTGTTCTCCAGTTTT
>JAFANL010000200.1 GCA_019232735.1 Aquitalea sp.
GCTGGCGATGTCATCCAGCTGGTTTTCCAGCTTGGCGGTGAAGTTGTAGTCCACGTACTGGCTGAAATGTTCAGTCAGGAACTTGTTGACGATGTCGCCGGTATCGGTGGGCAGGAAGCGCTTCTTGTCCAGGATGACGTATTCGCGATCTTTCAGCGTGGAGATGATGCTGGCGTAGGTGGAAGGACGGCCGATGCCGAATTCTTCCAGCGCCTTCACCAGGCTGGCTTCGGAGAAACGCGGCGGCGGCTGGGTGAAGTGCTGTTCGCCATACAGCTTGTCCACTGGCAGGCTATCGCCTTCTTCCAGTAGCGGCAGCTTGGCGTTGTCTTCGTCCTCGGCATCATCCACGTCTTCTTCGTAGACGGCCAGGAAGCCGGCAAAGGTCTGCACCTGGCCGCTGGCGCGGAAAATGCCTTCGCCCATGGTGATGTCCACGCTGGTGGTGTCAAACTTGGCCGGTGCCATCTGGCAGGCCAGGGTACGCTTCCACACCATGTCATACAGCTTGAACTGGTCGGTGGTGAGGAAGGGCTTTACCGATTCCGGCGTACGCAGGATGGAAGTGGGGCGGATGGCCTCGTGCGCTTCCTGTGCATTCTTGGACTTGTTCTTGTAGGTGACCGGATTCTTGGGCAGGAAGTCGTTGTTGAAAGTGTCGCCGATATAGGCGCGGATTTCTTCCACGGCTTCGTTGGCCAGTGCCACCGAGTCGGTACGCATATAGGTGATCAGACCCACCGTGCCCTGGCCGATGTCGATACCTTCATACAGCTGCTGCGCGGTACGCATGGTGCGGTCGGTGGTCATGCCCAGCTTGCGCACGGCTTCCTGTTGCAGCGTGGAGGTGGTGAAGGGCGCGGCCGGGCTGCGCGACTTCTTTTTCTTCTCGATGCTGGTCACGGTGGCCGGCTGGTCTTGCAGGCGGGCCAGAATGCCGGCGTGTTCGCCGTCATTGGGAATGTCGAACTGGTCCAGCTTCTTGCCGGCCAGGGTCGTCAGCTTGGCGGAAAACTTGGTACGGCCCTTGTGGCTGTCCAGATGCACCGACCAGTATTCCTGCTGCACAAAGGCCTTGATCTCGTTTTCGCGTTCGCAGATCAGGCGCAGGGCCGGGCTTTGTACCCGGCCGGCAGACAGGCCGCGGCGGATTTTCTTCCACAGCAGCGGTGACAGGTTGAAGCCGACCAGGTAGTCCAGCGCCCGGCGTGCCTGTTGGGCATCGACCAGGTCCTGGGCAACGTCGCGCGGGTTGCCGATGGCTTCCAGTACGGCGTTCTTGGTGATTTCGTGGAATACCACGCGCTGGGCAGTCTTGTCCTTCAGCAGCTTCTTGCTGTTGAGGATTTGCACCAGGTGCCAGGAAATGGCCTCGCCTTCGCGGTCCGGGTCAGTGGCCAGGTAGACGTGGTCGACTTCGGCCACGGCCTTGACGATGGCATCGACGTGTTTGCTGTTGCGGGCGATCAGCTGGTATTTCATGGCAAACCCCTTTTCCGGGTCTACCGCGCCATTTTTGGGTACCAGGTCGCGCACATGACCGTAGGAGGCCAGGACTTCGAAGTCCGGTCCCAGGTATTTCTTCAGCGTTTTTGCCTTGGATGGCGACTCAACGATCAAGAGGCTGGTGGGCATGTTTTCGTTTCAGTGTGTGCCGGAAACATCCGGTTGATAGCGGTTCTATCTATCAAATAAAGCATGAGCGCAAATAAAACAAGAGCGCATGTGGCGCTCTTGTCAAAATTCCTTGCCGTTACTGCCAGGCGAGGCGGGATGGTAAGCCCGTCACGCCAGCGCTGACAAGTCATTGCATGGTGGGTTCGCCGTGAATGGCATCCAGCAGTTCTTCGCCCAAGAGAATGGGCAGTTCCGCTTTCTGCGCCCACAGCACCATCAAGGCTACCAGTTTGGCCGAGCCGACATTGATATCTTCGTCCGGCAATTCACACAGGCGATCAATCACCATTTCGCGTTGCGAAGGCGACAGCGCGCCGTGATCTTCCAGAAACTGGATCAGGCCGCGCACATCGGTGGGCAGGCGATCCATTTCCGCTTCGGCGTAGATGCGCATGCCGGAGGCATCGTCTGCGCTGGCATACAGGCCGTCGACCATATTGGCGACATTGTCCAGCCAGTCCAGTGCGTCGTTGATTTCCTCGTCTTCGAAGCCGGCGGCTTCAAGCTGGCGCATCAACGTTCCGCGATCACCAAAGGCATCGGGGTCACGGTATTGCTCGAACAAATAAGTGAGAACGTCAAACATCAGGTTTTCTTCAAATGAGCTGCTACAGGATCCAGTCCAGGTCAGACCAGTCGCTGGACACGTCCGCCAGGCAAACTGCTCAGTTTACCGGCAAGCTCCAGCTCGAGCAGCATCGCGTAAAGCTCTCCCTGCGTCAACCCGAGTTGCGGTGCCAGCTGTTCGCAACTGACCGGATCAAAGCCGATTTTTTCCAGAATGGCCTGTCCGGGATCTGCCGCAGCTGCCACGGCGGGGGCTGGCGGGGCGGTTATGGGGGCAAGCCGGCCGACTTCATCCAGCACGTCGTCCAGTGTTTCCACCAGCCGTGCCCCGTCCTTCAGCAACCGGTGGCAGCCCCGTGCCTGCGGGTTGTTGATCGAGCCGGGTACCGCCATGACTTCGCGCCCGCTTTCCGCCGCCAGCCGGGCGGTAATCAGCGAACCGGAGTTGATATTGGCCTCGACCACCAGGCAGCCACGAGACAGGCCGGCAATGATGCGATTGCGGCGGGGGAAGTGTCCGGCCAGCGGCCCGGCACCGAGTGGAAATTCCGACAGGATCAGCCCGGCACTGCCGATCTGGTGTGCCAGCTGGCGGTTGCTGGCCGGATAGACCCGGTCAATGCCGGTACCGATCACGGCAATGGTGGAGCCTGCCGCCTGCAGTGCGCCCTGATGGGCTGCGGTGTCGATGCCGCTGGCCAGGCCACTGACTATGGTATAGCCGTGTTCCGACAGGTGTTGGGCAAACGCCTCGGCAATCTGGCGGCCTGGTGGCGTGGCACTGCGACTGCCCACCATGGCCAGCATCGGGCGCTGCAACAGCTCGCGCCGGCCACGGGCAAACAGCAAGGGTGGCGGTGAGGCGGTTTCTGCCAAGGCTTGCGGATAGTCATCGTCCTGCAGGCTGATCAGGCTGCACTGTGCTTGCTCGGCCCAGGCCAGGGCGGCATCGACACTGGCGGCGGCCACTTGATCGCGCAAGGCCGTGGCGGCTTCCTGGCCGATCAGCGGTGCGGTGAGGCCGGTGCCTGCCGTCACGGCATGGCTGGCGGAACCGAAGCTGGCGATCAGCTTGAGAAAGCCCGCCGGACCGATGCCCGGCGTCAGGGCCAGCAACAGCCAGTCTTTACTGTCTTGCTTCATTCACTTTCCGGTGTGGCCACGACATCGCCGACACTGACCGAATCACTGCTTTCCATGATCAGCCCGTAAGAGACTTTGTCAAACACACGGTAAATGAAGACCTTGCCTACGGTTTCGCCAGGCAATTGCACGGTTTGCTTTTTGCCATCGGCATTGACGATGGTCAGCGGCTTGCCATTCTTGTAGATGCTGAGCACATCACCGCTTTCCATCTGTTCGCGGCGGCCACGGTTGATGACGATATTGGAATACTGGGCAGCGCCATCCACGCCATCGTATACCGAGATGATCTGGCCATGGATCGGGCTGTCCGGACTGTGCGGCACGTAGCTGACAAACTGCTCTTTGGGCGCCTTGATCAGGCGGTCGTCCACCAGGATCTCGCCGGCAACGCTGGTGATGTGCA
>JAFANL010000183.1 GCA_019232735.1 Aquitalea sp.
CATTACCAGACCGACTGACTGGTCTCGCCAGCGCATGGGCTGCCGAAGCAGGCTTCCCTGCCTTCAACAGCAATGCCTGTCTGATCAACTGCTATGTGCCAGGCAGTCGCATGTCCTTGCATCAAGACAGCGATGAACGGGATTTCACTCAGCCCATCGTCACCCTGTCGCTAGGTTTACCTGCCCGCTTCATACTGGGAGGTCTGCAACGCGAGTTGCCCACTCAAAAGATCAGGCTGATGCATGGAGATGTGCTGGTATTTGGCGGCCCTGCCCGGCTGTGCTTTCATGGCATCATGCCACTGGCTGATGGGCTTCATCCCCTGCTTGGAAGCCGCCGTATCAGTCTCACGTTTCGTCACGCCTGAGCACCACCGAACCGTATAAAAGAAAAAGCCCGCCAAAGCGGGCTTTTACCATCAAGGCTGGATTCAGGCCTGATGTCTGCGCAGTACCAGACAAGCATTGCTACCACCAAAAGCAAAGGAATTGCTGATGGCCGCCTGCAGTCCAGGAGCCTCAACACCTTTGCCCAGCACATGCTGGACACGGCAGTTCTCATCCACTTGCTGGCAGTTGGCCGTTGGTGGCACCTGCTGTCGATGCAAGGCCAGGGCGGTGATGGCGGTTTCCAGACCGCCAGTTGCACCCAGCAAATGACCATGCATGGACTTGGTGGCACTCACCTGCAAGCCTGGCGTATCTTCTCCCCAGATTGTCTGCAGTGCCTGGCACTCCACCACATCACCCACCTGGGTTGCCGTACCATGGCTATTGCAATAGCCAACCTGATCAACGGCAACACCGGCATCTGCCAGGGCAGCACGCATGGTGCGTACCTGACCACCAACATCCGGCTTGGTGATATGCGTGGCATCACTGCGGCAGGCATAGCCATCCAGCGTGGCATAGATGCGAGCACCGCGAGCCAAAGCATCCTCCAGCCGCTCCAGAATCAGGAAAGCCGAGCCTTCTGCCAATACCAGGCCGCTGCGTTCCTTGTCGTAGGGACGGCAAGCCTGCTCCGGCTGTTCTCCAGCCGGGCTGGCGAGTACCTGCATCGATTGCCAGGCATTGATGATGCCCGGATAGAGCATGGCCTCGGCACCACCGGCAATGGCACAGCTGATCTCACCATTACGGATGGCACGCATGGCCTCACCCAGTGCAATGGCAGAGGAGGCGCAAGCAACCGAGTAATTGACCGAGGGGCCGGTAATGCCAAAGCGCATGCTGATATGACCCGCCGGTGCATTGGCCATACTGGCAATCACCGACAAGGGCGAAACCCGTGTCTTGCTCTGGTAGAAATTCTGGAACCCCTTGTCCAGCGCGCCACTCCCCCCCATGGCACAGCCGGTGTAGACACCGATCTGTTCTTTGTCTTCCGGCAAGCTCAGCGCGGCATCTTCCAGCGCCAAGGTAGCCGCAGCGACCGCCATCTGACTGACACGGTCCACACCAGACAGCTGCAGACGGGTAAACCATGCCGCCGGATCAAATTCCACAGCACCAACCACCACGGCCTTGCAACCCGTTTCTGCTTCTTCCAGCCGCCGGATACCCGACTCGCCAGCCATCAGCTTGGCAAATACAGCGTCAGGCTGGTTACCCAAGGGCGAAATCAGCCCAATACCGGTAATGGCAACAGCCATTTTCATGCCTTTTCTGCCTTGTAACGGTCAACCAGGTCAGCCAGCTCCTGCAGATTGGCAACATGGGCCTCTTCTTCAGGAATGGATACTTCAAAATGCTCTTCAATGGCAAACAGCAGTTCAATCTGGCCCAGGGAGTCCAGTCCGTACTCACCCAGCGGACGCTCCGCCTGTACTTCCTCGGCATTTACGCCGAATTTTTCAACAATTACTTGCTTGATCTGCTCGATAGTGGTCATCGCGGTGCCTTGCCCGCACAGCCCGGCATCAGGGCTGTACTTGGTGTTATCTTTTCCATAAGAAGCCATTATATGCCTGCTCCATAGGGAAATTTATGGTGTTTATTGTCGAGTTCTATGTCAGTTATTGACGCTAATGATAACGCTAATACCACATTCTATCAGCTGACTGACATGGCAAGCTTACTCAGCCTGCACAACATATCCGTTACAAATTATCGTGTGCCAAAGCAAAAGCCAGCCCAAGTCTGGGGCTGGCTTCGACGGAAGCTCACCCTGACGGTGTTCTACACCGCTTCAACATCATTGTGGACCTCGCTTTCGCGCAACACTTCCTGGGCCCACACCACTGAATCCATGTAATAACGGCTGGCGTGCTCCACTTCGAAATGCAGCACCTTGCACAAAGCCTGGATGCGCTGATCATCGCCTTGTTCGCAAGCCAGCGCCAGCGCGAGATACGGGCTGAACATGCCTTTGTTTTCCATGACGGCATCACGTACCGGCGCAGGCAGCTCCAATGGCTCCAGCACATCGGGGAAAGGCAGGTTGAGCAACACATCCAGCAGGGAGAACATGCCAGTGAGGAACAAATGCTCAGCCTCGATCTTGTTGCCGCGATAAGCACCCAGGCGCTCCAGGAAACGCGCCCGGATCAGCGATTTCTCCAGCAACGCCAGCGCGGTACCATCTTCTTTCCTGGCAGTAAACAGCAGCATGGACAGCCACTTGAACAGGGTTTCACGGCCCAGTAACAGCAGCGTTTCCTCGATGGTCTGAACCTTGCGGCTGAGACCATTGACTGGCGAGTTGATAAAACGCAGCAGCTTGAACAGTAACACCGAGTCCAGCTTGAACTGCGCCTCCACCTCGCGCGGTTCGGCATTGGCACGCAACATGCGCATGATCTGCAGTACCCGGGTCTGGTTGGTATCAACCTTGCCGCTTTCCAGCGTACGTACCGTCGCGATGAACGGTCCATGGAACAAGGCGAAACGGTTGCTACCCGGTGCGCGCAGGCAAACATCCAGATCCTCTGCCGTGCCCACATTGCGTGCCATCCAGCGCGCATTGGGATAGCGGCGTGGCAATTGGTCCAGGATGGGTGCCAGCACACGCGTGGAGGGCGCCGCAAAATCAATCAGCATGAAATCCATGCGATTGAACAATTCAGGCTGCAAACGCTCAACCAACACATTGGCATCAAAAGCCGCCGGTTCGATAGCAAACCGCAGCCCTCTGACACGCAGCGCATCCAAGGCTTGGATCACCACATCGGTCACCGGTTCGTTAAGATCCGGTTCCAGCACGAAAATCACGCTTTTGGCCGGCATCTGCAATAGCAGCGGCTCGGACAGCGAGCTGATGGAGATATGCACCAAGGCGCGACGATACGCCAACAAGCGGAATACTTCCATATTCTGCAGGGTGGTCAGCATCAGACGGTCGAAGTCCTGCTGCTTGCTGCCTTGCATGGAAGCACCGGACTTGACGAAAAACTCATAGGCCACCACACGATGCTGGCGATCCATGACCGGCTGGTGGCTGACGAAACCCAGCGTCGGTGGCAACTGCTCCACCGGCTCTTCTTCTGCCGGTTCTTTTACCGGCGAGGCATCAAGCTCTTTTTCTACCGCAGCAATTTCCTCCGCCTGACTTTCTTCATTTTTTTTCAGACGGCCGGTCAAACCGCCAATCAGGTTCTTAAACATGGTTTGCTCTCTCTTGATGCCCGGCTGGATAACAATGCGTTGTGATTATTTTAGCCGATCTGGCCCGGTATTTTTGGGGTATCCACCACCACATCACCACATTGCGCGCGATGACGCAGGGCATGGTCGATCAATACCAGCGCCAGCATGGCTTCCGCAATGGGAGTGGCACGGATGCCAACGCAAGGGTCATGACGACCGTGGGTTTCCATCACCACCGGATTACCTTGTTTGTCGATGGAACGACGCGGCTGGGCAATGGAGGAGGTTGGCTTGATGGCCATGGACACTTCAATGGTCTGACCAGTTGAAATACCCCCCAGAATGCCACCGGCGTGATTGCTGGCAAAGCCTTGCGGGGTGAGTTCGTCGCCATGCTCGCTGCCACGTTGGGTCACACAGCCGAAGCCGGCGCCAATTTCCACGCCCTTGACGGCATTGATGTTCATCATGGCATACGCAATGTCGGCATCCAGGCGGTCAAACACCGGCTCACCCCAGCCTACCGGTACGTTCTCGGCCACCACCCTCAAGCGTGCCCCGACCGAATCCAGGCTCTTGCGGATGGAGTCCATATACTCTTCCAACTGCGGCACCACGCTGTCATCGGCAGCAAAGAAGGGATTGCCGTTGACCACGTCCCAGCTCTTGAACGGAATCGTGATCTCACCAATCTGGGTCATGTGGCCGCGAATCACGATGCCATAGCGTTCCTGCAACCACTTTTTGGCAATGGCGCCGGCCGCCACGCGAACTGCAGTCTCGCGGGCACTGGAACGCCCACCACCACGTGGGTCGCGCACACCATATTTATGCCAGTAGGTGTAATCGGCATGACCGGGACGGAAGGTGTCGGCAATATTGCCATAATCCTTGGAGCGCTGGTCGGTATTACGGATCAGCAAGGCAATCGGCGTGCCGGTGGTCTTGCCTTCATAGACACCCGACAGGATTTCCACTGCATCAGGTTCACGCCGCTGGGTGACATGCCGGCTGGTACCGGGCTTGCGCCGGTCCAGTTCCTGCTGGATTTCTTCCGTACTGATGGCCAGTCCCGGCGGGCAGCCGTCCACTACGCAGCCGATAGCCGGCCCGTGGCTTTCGCCGAAGGAAGTAACAGTAAACAGCAGCCCCATGGTGTTGCCTGACATCTTGATTCGTCCCTTGTCATTTCATCTGGTTTTGCCTGATTCTAGCACGGCAAAACCCGCTACTACGATGGCCAAGCCAATCCGGCCTGGCGGCGACGGAACCAACCAGTCACCGACAGCCGCTGTTGAGACGCCGGCAGGACCTCATGCCAGAAGCGGTCAGACAGAAACAACACCAGCGTCCCCGCCTGCGGCGGCACGTCCAGCGACTGCGTGCAGGCATCATCCAGGTACATTCGCATCTGCCCGCCAGCCTCGTCCGGCCAGTCCTCATTCAGATACAACACGGCAGTCAGTGCCCGTGCATCATCATCGCGAAATCGGTCCAGATGCTTTTTATAGAAGCTACCGGGTGGATAAACCGCGAAATGCGACTCCAGATCCTCCAGCCCCAAGTAAAAGGCTTGATTTACCGCTTGCCGCACCTGATTCAGCGTCGCAAAGTAGTGTGCAATGGCCGGTTCAGCTTCGGCTGCATCCAGCCATAACACCGAGTCAGAACGGATTTCACTGCGTCTGCCCTGCTGATCGGCCCGACCAACGGCGGCCTCATGAAAACGCCCATCCTGCCATTGCGCTTCACAGCAATCCCGCAAGCGGCGAATGTCTTCTTTGCTGAACAGGGTCTGGTCGATCACCCAGCCCTGCTCGGCCAGGGTATCGATAATGTGATCCAGCTGGGCTGGTGAATGGTCTGTAACTGGTGTCATGGCTGCATTTTCCACTAGAGGGAGCTGTTCTACCACAGCCCACCAGGCGACAGCATGATTTTTATCAGTGATTTTCAATTACTTTGTCATACTCACCTGCCAGCCAGTGCAAAACCAGCGGAAAGTGATCATCAGGCGCATCCTGATGGGTCAGCAGCGTGACATGATCGTAGTCATGCCGATGGCCCACTGCCCTGCCCAATAGACGAAGGCACGACAAGTGCGGACCGGACTCATCACGAAAGCGGCGCACATCCTCAACATGCCCACGGCAGGGATCATTGTGGGCGGCGAAATACAGCGCGGGTGGCAAGCGACCATGCCGGGCCACTGCGCCGTAGTCAAAACCGTCATCGCTGTCCACCCAGGGTTGCAGCTTGGCCCACTGTTTGCTTTGGCGATGGCTTTTTTCGGTTTCATCATCCGCTCCCAGTCCGATCCGCTGTGCTGGCAGATAGCCATAGCAGCGGATCAGCCCGCGGGCGGCAATATTCCAGATCAGGTCAACCTCCAGCCACTTGCGCAGATTACGCACACCAATGCTGCGCTTGCTGCCGAAATACACCAGGCTGGCTACTTGGGCAGCCAATTGCGGATAGCGCAACAAGCAACTGCTCATGTGTACACCGCCCCAGGAATGAGCCATCCAGTGCTGCGGCACGTTTCCTTTCAACTGACAGATGGCCGCGTGCAGAGCAGGCAGATCCTGACAAATGATTTCGGTCTGACCATGCCGTGCCCGGGCATCAATTTTTGGAGTACTGCGTCCGCGGCCACGCAAATCGGCAACAAATACATCGTAGCCCGCGTCTGCCAGGTAATGTGCCAGTCCCCTGCCCTTGTCGCTATAGAAAACACGGCCATTGCCCATCACGCCATGGACCAGCAGCACGGGCACACCTTGGTCATTTCGCCAGATACGCCGCAGGTACAATTGCTCTGTGTCACCGACCGGTACGAAGATATCCTGCTGCTGTTTAGTCATCATTGCCGCTCGCTAAAAAAACAAACGGTCGTATGATTGCGGTAAGCTGATCAGCAGGTCAATCCCTTCTGCCGGCAAGGTAAAGAAAACGGGCCGCCGTAGCGACCCGTTGTCAGGCAAATCCGGCAGCCTTCACTCAGGCATGCAGGTTTTTGTAGACGATTTCGTACACATCCTTGGACAGGGGAGCCGCCAGCAAGCGTTCCAGTTCAGCCTTCATCAAGGACTGGCGACCTGCTTCCAGTTTTTTCCAGCGGTTGAAAGCACGCACAATGCGGCTGGCCACTTGTGGATTGATGGCATCCAGCGCCAACACCTGGTCCGCCAGGAAGCGATAGCCACTACCGTCTGCCGCATGGAACTGCGCCATATTATTGCCAAAGCTGCCGATCAGTGCCCTGGCCTTGTTGGGATTCTTCAAGGTGAAGGCCGGATGTTCCATGGCTGCACGTACATGGGCCAGTGTACCTTCCAGCTGACTGGAGGCCACCAGCATGAAGAATTTGTCCATCACCAGTGCATCATGCTGCCAGCGCGAGGCAAAGTCGGTGTAGCACTCGTCTCGCTCTTCGCCATCATGATCACGCAATGCCAGCATGGCTCCCATCTGGTCCGACATATTGTCGGACTCCAGCGCCTGCTTGCGCGCCGCCTCTGCCGGCCATGCCACGCTCAGGCGAGTCAGCATCTGCAACGCGCGGTTTTTCAGATCACGCTTGCCTGCGTCTTCCGGCTTGTATTCGCGTGTCTGATGCAGATGATAGGCCTCGTGCCACTCACCACGCAGCGTTTCTGCCAGTTGATCCAGTACAAAGTCGCGCACCTGATGGATGATGGCCGGGTTAGCCTGCTCCACCATCTCCAGGATCTCTGCCTCAGAAGGCAGGCCCAGCATCAGCGCCTTGAACGCCGGATCGGCCACATGATCTTTCAGCACGGCACGGAAGGCAGCAACAAAGGTCTCGGGCAAGGACAAGGGCTGCCCTTGGGCTGCGGCGTCAATCAGTTGGCGGAATAGCCGTTCCGCCAGCGTCTGACCGGCCTCCCAGCGGCAGAAGCTGTCACTGTCGTTGGCCATCAGGAAAGCCAGCTGATCATCGCGCCAGTTGTATTCCAGTTTTACCGGTGCCGAGAAGCCGCGCAGCAAGGAAGGAACGGGCTCTTCCTTGACGTTGACGAACACAAAAGTCTGCTCTGCCTGCTTGACGTCCAGCACACGGCTGCTGCCCTGGGCCTCAGCCTCGCCTTCCAGTTGCAAGGGGATATCCTGTCCGTCGCAGCCAACCAGGCCCAGTGCCAGCGGAATATGCAGCGGCTGTGGTGCCGGCTGGCCAGCAATGGCACGGCAGGATTGCTTGACGGTGAGTGCATAGCACTGTGCCGCAGCATCGTACTGGCTGCTGACCTGCAACAGCGGCGTGCCGGCCTGGCTATACCACAGGGCAAACTGTTCCAGATCAACACCGTTGGCATCCGCCATGGCCGCACGGAAGTCATCGCAGGTGACGGCCTGGCCATCATGACGCTTGAAATACAGTTCCATGCCCTTGCGGAAACCAGCCTCACCCAACAGGGTGTGATACATGCGGACGACTTCGGCACCCTTTTCATACACCGTCATGGTGTAGAAATTGTTCATCTCGATATAGGAATCAGGACGGATCGGGTGCGCAGTCGGGCCGGCATCTTCCGGAAACTGCATGGCACGCAGGCTCTTGACGTCATCAATACGCTTGACGCCACGGCTGCCCAGATCGGAACTGAACTCCTGATCGCGGAATACGGTCAGGCCCTCTTTCAAGGACAGCTGGAACCAGTCGCGGCAGGTCACGCGATTGCCAGTCCAGTTGTGAAAATACTCGTGGGCAATAATGGCCTCCACACGCTGGAATTCGGCATCGGTACGCGTGTCCTTGCGCGCCAGCACGGCGGAGGTATTGAAGATATTGAGGCCCTTGTTTTCCATGGCCCCCATATTGAAGTCACTGACCGCCACGATCATGTAAATGTCCAGATCGTATTCCAGGCCAAAGCGCTCCTCGTCCCACTTCATGGCGCGTTTCACCGCGCCCATGCCGAAGGCGACCTTGTCCTGATCGGCCGCTTCGGTCCAGATTTCCAGCGCGACGGTACGACCACGCTGGGTAATGAACTTATCGCGCGCGGCGACCAGTTTTCCAGCAACCAGTGCAAACAGGTAGGACGGTTTGCGATAGGGATCGACCCACTTCACCCAGTGGCGCTTCTTGTCCAGCATTCCCTCGCCGACCTTGTTGCCATTGGACAGCAATACCGGAAATTTCTGCTTGTCCGCCACGATGGTGGTGGTGAACTTGGCCATCACATCCGGACGGTCCATGTAGAAAGTGATCTTGCGAAAGCCCTCCGGCTCGCATTGGGTAAACAGATTGCCATTGGAGGCATACAAACCCATCAGGCTGGTATTGGCTGCCGGATCAAGCCCGGTTTCCACCTCCAGGATAAAGCTGTCCGGCACGGCGGGAATCAGCAGTCCGTCCTCGTTGAGCTGATACGCATCAGCCCCCAGCTTTTCACCGTCCAGCGTCAGGCTCAGCAGCTTGGCCGAGCCATCCAGCCACAACTGATTGGGCGCAGTCGACTTGTCATTGCGCTTGATGACCAGACGCGAGTGCACGCGCGTCTGCGTATCCTCGATATCAAACTTCAAATCCACCCGGTCCACCAGGTAGGTCGGAACGGTATAGTCTTTCAGATAGTTGACTTGAGGTTGCTGCGCCATTTTCTTCTCTCTAATGTAGTCTGTGCCGGCTTGATCCGGTCTAGGTCATGGACCGGGCAGGATCACCGCTCCGGTCCGAATTCAGGGTGAAGCATGCATCAACATCGCTGCCGGTCATTTTACTCCTGCAACCAGGCAGCACCATCAGGCTGTAGCTGCAAGCGGCAAGTGGCTTGCGGTACCGCCTGCAAAACAAGTTCGCGCACCAGCAGCTCATCGCGCCGGAACACATGCAAGGTCACGCTGTCACCAACACGGTAGCGCGCCAGCGTCTTGTCCAGATCGGCCACTTTCAAGCCATCCAGCGCAATCAGCACGTCGCCACCGGCCAGACCGGCCCGCTGAGCCGCACCATCATCCAGCACATTGACCAGGCGTACACCCAATGCATCTGCTACGGTCTTGACACCAAGGCTGGCTCGCGGTTTCCGACTGTCATCAACCGAGCCAATGCCACCAGCATCGGCGGCATGATCCGCCGAGTCCCAGCGCATGTCCACCCCTTGCGTTGCCAGCAGCGCAGCCAAGGGTAGTTCGGTGGAGGAACGCAGGGCTGCATCAAAGAACGTCTGCAGCTCAAGCCCCGTCACCTCTGCGGCCAGTTTCTCCCACTCGTCCTCAGCCAGCCCCTTGCCATCGCGCAGCCATTTTTGCCATAGCGCCCGCATCACATCGTCCAGCGACTGCTGCCCGGCACTCTGTTGACGGATGGTCAGATCCAGCGCCAGTGCTGCCAGCGAGCCCTTGGTGTAGTAGCTGACAATGCTGTTGGGACTGTTCTCATCCTGGCGGTAATACTTGGTCCAGGCATCAAAGCTGGACTCTTCCAGCGTTTGCTTCAATCGCCCCGCACCACGCTGCACACCGCTGATGGTCTGTGCCAGCAGGCCAAGATAGCGCTTGTCATCAATCAGACCACTCCGAACCAGGGCAAGATCATCATAGTAGGAAGTGATCCCTTCAAAAGCCCAGAGCAGGCGGGTGTAGCCCTCGCGGCTCAGATCATAAGGACTGAATGCCGCTGGCTTGATACGCTTCACATTCCAGCTATGGAAATATTCATGGCTGATCAGCCCCAGTAATTTGAGGTAACCATCGCTGATGGGCTCAGTGCCAGACTGGGGCAGGTCATCCCGATTGGCCACCAGAGCAGTTGAGGCGCGATGCTCCAACCCACCGTAGATATCCTTGCCCACGTACAGCATGAAGACATAGCGCTCAAAGGGGGCCGGGGTACCGAACAACCGGATCTGGTATTCGCAGATCTTTTTGGTGTCACGCGCCAGCCGCTTGAGATCTCCGCGGAAACGTCCAGATACGACAAATTCATGCGCTACGCCGCAAGCCTTGAAGCTGACCCGCTGGAAATTGCCCAGCTCGACAGGATGATCCAGCAATTCGTCATAGTTGCTGGCACGATACCGGCCGAAGCCACTCTTCTTCACGTCAACGGCAGGCAAGCTGCTGGCGACCTTCCAGTCGTCAAAAGATTTGCCCTTGGGGGCACGGATTTCCACGTCACAAGGTTCGGACTCATAGCCCGCCACCGACAGGAATACGCTACTGGCGTTGAAGAAACCACGCTCCTCATCCAGATAGGCACCGCGGACCGACAGATCATAGGCATACACCTGATACACCAGCGTCAGGCTGCCATTGACTGGTTCGGCCTGCCACGTGTGCTTGTCCAGCTTGAGCAGACGAACCTCTTGGCCAGCACTTTCAGCATGAATGCCTATAATGTGCCGTGAAAACTCACGAATCAGATAACTGCCGGGAATCCAGGCCGGCAAGGAAAACACTTGCCCCTGCCTGGCTGGCTTGTCCAGCTTGAGCGTAACTTCAAAGCAATGGGTTTGCGGAGAGCACGGACGGATGGAATAGTGGACTGGCGCGGTCATGATCTGCCTGTAGACGGGGCGAAAACAGCAGATTCTAGCACCGAGGTGGCGCTAGGGTAGCTGCCGATGACGATTTGACCTAAGTCAAGGGCTTGTACAAGCATGACAATATAATCCCCATTAAGCGGCATCAGGTTATGCACTTGCTGTCGGCTCGCTTGAAATCAAGAAAATGGTGGACGTTAAAAATCCCGCAAGCATACTAATCAACTGGCCCGTCATGGGTATTTGCTTTAGAATGCCTTGCTGAATAAATGGGGAAAAAGCGTGTGTCTGACAGCCTTTGCCAAGGGGTTTGTGGCAGTTGCCGGCACAGGTCAAACGCTTGAAGATCTTAATCTGATCGCTCCCCTGCGACTTTCTTGTCAACTACAGTTTGGGGCAGTTGCCAGGAGTTCAAGTCGCCATGGTTTGTCACGTTCTAAGTTAGCAACCTTGGAGAAAACCTTAAATGGAAACGCAATCCACTTATAACTATAAGGTGGTGCGCCAGTTTGCCATCATGACCGTAGTATGGGGCATTGTAGGCATGCTGGTGGGCGTCATCATTGCGGCCCAATTGGTGTGGCCAGAGCTCAATTTTGGGCCCTGGTTCCACTTTGGCCGCTTGCGCCCGCTGCACACCAACGCCGTGATTTTTGCCTTTGGTGGCAGCGGCTTGTTTGCAACTTCCTACTACGTCGTGCAGCGCACCTGTAACGTACGTCTGATCTCGGACAAACTGGCGGCCTTTACCTTCTGGGCCTGGCAGCTGATCATCGTCCTTGCCGCCATCACCCTGCCTTTGGGTTACACCTTCGGCAAGGAATATGCCGAGCTGGAATGGCCGATCAAGCTGATGATCGCCGTGACCTGGGTGGTCTATGCCATCGTGTTCTTCGGCACCATCGCCATCCGCAAGGTTAAGCACATCTACGTAGCCAACTGGTTCTACGGTGCCTTCATCCTGGCGGTAGCCCTGCTGCACATCGTCAACAGTGCCTTTGTACCGGTATCCCTGACCAAGTCCTACTCCGTGTACGCTGGCGCCGTGGATGCCATGGTGCAATGGTGGTACGGCCACAACGCCGTGGGCTTCTTCCTGACCGCCGCCTTCCTGGGCATGATGTACTACTTCGTTCCGAAGCAGGCTGGCCGTCCGGTTTACTCCTACCGTCTGTCGGTGGTTCACTTCTGGGCGCTGATCTTCACCTATATGTGGGCTGGTCCTCACCACCTGCATTACACCGCGCTGCCTGACTGGACCCAATCCATCGGTATGGTGTTCTCGCTGGTACTGCTGGCTCCGAGCTGGGGCGGCATGATCAACGGCATCATGACCCTGTCCGGCGCATGGCACAAACTGCGTACTGATCCGGTTCTGAAATTCCTGGTGGTATCCCTGTCCTTCTACGGTATGTCCACCTTCGAAGGCCCGATGATGTCCATCAAGACCGTGAACGCACTGTCGCACTACACCGACTGGACCATTGGCCACGTGCACTCCGGTGCTCTGGGCTGGGTTGGCTTCATCACCATCGGTTCCATGTACTACCTGCTGCCGCGTCTGTTCGGTCGTGAGTCCATGCACAGCACCAAGCTGATCGAAGCTCACTTCTGGCTGGCTACCGTTGGTGTGGTTCTGTACATCGCCGCACTGTGGATTTCCGGCGTGACCCAAGGCCTGATGTGGCGTGCTCTGAATGCCGACGGCACCCTGACCTACGCCTTCGTTGAAGCCGTGAAAGCAACCTACCCCTACCACTTCGTACGTTTCCTGGGTGGTACGCTGTATCTGAGCGGTATGCTGCTGATGGCCTACAACACCTTCCGCACCGTTGCCAGTGGCAAAGCTGTCGACGCCAAGATTCCGGCAGTCAACGCATCGGCCCACGCTTAAGCGGATAAAGGTAGAAAAACATGGAAAAGATCCAGAAACTGATTGAAGAGCACGTAGGTTATCTCATCGTGTTCACGCTGATCGTGATCAGCTTTGCCGGCCTGGTGGAAATTCTGCCGCTGGCATTCCAGAAGTCCACGACCCAACCGGTTGCCGGCGTAAAGCCCTATACCGCGCTGCAACTGGCAGGTCGCGACATCTACATCCGTGAAGGCTGCTACAACTGCCACTCCCAGATGATCCGTCCTTTCCGCGCCGAAACCGAGCGCTATGGTCACTACTCCGTTGCGGGTGAGTCGGTTTATGACCACCCCTTCCAGTGGGGCTCCAAGCGTACCGGTCCGGACCTGGCTCGTGTAGGCGGCCGCTATTCCGACGAATGGCACCGTGTCCACCTGACCAATCCGCGTGACGTGGTTCCGGAATCCAACATGCCTGCTTTCCCGTGGCTGTCGAAGAACCTGGCTGACGCCGAAATCATGCCGAAGAAAATGGAAGCGCTGCGCAGCGTAGGCGTTCCCTATACCGACAAGGATATCGCCGAAGCCAAGGCACAGGTTGAAGGCAAGTCGGAAATGGATGCCCTGATTGCCTATCTGCAGGGCCTGGGTCTTGCACTGAAGAACGTTCGCTAAGTCATGGACTGGGTAACCATTGGGCGTTCTGCCTTTACCGTGATGTGCTTCACCTTCTTCATTCTGGTGTTGTTCATCGCCTATAGCAGACGCTCAAAGAACCGGTACGATGAAGCGGCCAATGTGCCCTTTCTCGACGACGACAAGGTGCAGGAGGCCGATAACCATGACTCGGCCTCTCACGGAGCAAAACAATGAGTGATTTCGTAAGCGATTTCTGGGGCATCTGGATCACGGCCATCGTGGTTGCAGGTTTTGTTGGACTGTCCCTGCTGTTGTTCACCCAATCCAAGACGAATGTCAAAAAGGGTGAGCAGGTTGAAACCATGGGCCATGTTTGGGATGGCGACCTCGAAGAGTACAACCACCCGCTGCCGCGCTGGTGGATGCTGATGTTCTACATCACGCTGATCTTCGGTGCCTGCTATCTGGTGCTCTACCCGGGCCTGGGCAAATGGCAAGGTATCCGTGGCTGGACTTCCGTAGGCCAGTACAAGGAAGAACGTGCCCAAGCCGAAGCCAAGTACCAACCGCTGTATGACAACTATCTGAAACAGGACCTGAAAGCAGTGGCTGCCGATCCGAAGGCACAGGAAATGGGCAAGCGCCTGTTCCAGACCTACTGCGTACAGTGTCATGGTTCCGATGCACGCGGTGCCAAGGGCTTCCCGAACCTGGTAAACCACGACTGGATGTATGGTGGCGATCCGAAAACCATCGAAACCACCATTCTGGGTGGTCGTCATGGCCAGATGCCGGCCTGGGGTTCGGTACTGGGTGAAGAGAAGGTCAAGGACGTTGCCAACTACGTGATGTCGCTGTCGGTTCAGAAGAAGAAATTCGATGCCGAACGCGCAGCACGCGGCAAGGAAACCTTCACCACCATCTGCGCGGCCTGCCACGGTCCGGATGGCAAGGGTAACCAGCAACTGGGCGCGCCGAACCTGACGCACCCGAGCGGCAGCTGGCTGTATGGTGGTACTGAAAAGACCATCATCGAGACCATCACCAATGGTCGCAACAACCAGATGCCGGCCTGGAAGGACTTCCTGGGCGAAGGCAAGGTTCACCTGCTGGCAGCCTATGTTTGGGGCCTGTCCAACAACGCCAAGGCACAGTAAGCCTTAGCTGAGATACTGCCCGCGCAAGCGGGCAGTATGCTTTATGACAAATACTATATGTTTTGATATAATGAATAACCGGGCAAGAGGCTTGCGCAAAGTCCATATCAAGAGTGAACTTTGCGAAATCCTCTTCAGGGAAACACCATGTCTGATTCGTTAAAAGATATACCAGTCAAAGTAGAGCACACCTCCCCTGCCGCCAAGGGCGGGACTGAAACCGTGTCTCTTTATGAAGCACAGAAAAAGATCTACCCGCGCAGCGTCAAGGGTATCTTCAACAACTGGCGCATTCTTTTCGTAATCGGCACCCAACTGGCGTTTCTCGGCCTACCCTGGCTGACCTGGAATGGTCGTCAGGCCCTGTTTTTCGATATGGTGAACCGCAAGTTCTACATCTTCGGTCTTACCATCTGGCCACAAGACTTTGTCTACCTGGCAGCCTTGCTGATGAGCTGTGCCTTCGGCTTGTTTGTCTGGACCACCATTGCCGGCCGCCTGTGGTGTGGCTACTCCTGTCCCCAGACCGTCTACACCGAAGTCATGCTGTGGATCGAACAGCTGGTGGAGGGAGACCGCAACAAACGCATCAAGCTGGACAAAGAGCCGATGAGCTTGCGCAAGGCCAGACTGAAACTGACCAAGCACGGCCTGATGATTCTGTTCTGCCTGTGGACCGGCTTCTCGCTGGTGGGCTACTTCACCCCCATCCGTGATCTGGTCAAGGCCATGCCCACCTTCGACTACGGCCCGTGGGAAAGCTTCTGGATCTTCTTCTATGCCGGCTTTACCTATCTGCTGGCTGGCTTCATGCGCGAACAGGTGTGCAAATACATGTGCCCCTACGCCCGTTTCCAGAGCGTGATGTTCGATGCCGACACCCTGATCATTTCCTATGACGAAGCCCGTGGCGAGCCACGCGGTGCCCGCAAAAAAGGGGTGAACTTCAAGGAGCAGGGTCTGGGCTCCTGCGTCAACTGTGGTATCTGCGTGCAGGTGTGCCCGGTAGGCATCGATATCCGTAATGGCCTGCAATACGAATGCATTGGCTGCGCCGCCTGTATTGATGGCTGTGACGAGGTGATGGACAAGGTAGGCTACCCGCGTGGCCTGATCCGCTACACCACGGAAAATGCGCTGGAAGGCAAGTATCCGGAAAAAGACATCGTCAAGCATCTGCGCCGCCCACGCGTCATCATGTATACCGTGGTGCTGCTGCTGGTGCTGGGTGCCGCGCTGGGTTCACTCGCAATGCGCAAACCCTTCAAGGTGGATATCCTGCGTGACCGTGCCTCACTGGTGAAGGAAACAGATGCCGGCCTGCTGGAAAACGCCTACATCATCAAAATCATCAACACCACGGAACGCGATCAAGAGTTTAGAATCACAGTAGACGGCATGCCGGATCTGAAGCTGGAAACGGATAGCAAGCAGATCAAGGTCAAGGCGACCGAGACTGACAGCTTCGGCGTGCGCGTACAGGCAGATCCGCAGGTTGCCACCAAGGGCAGCCACGAAATCCACTTCAAGGTGGAAACCGTCGGCAGCCCGGTTCTGCGCGTGGAAGAAAAATCCAGCTTCATCGGAGAGTAAGTTATGCAGCTTAGCAGTCACGTCTCACGTCCCTGGTTCAAGGAACCCTGGGTCTGGTTTCTGATCAGTTTTCCGCTGGCCGCCGTCGTTGTCGGTTCCTTTTACATCGCCACTGCCATCAAGAGTGACGATGGCCTGGTGACCGACGACTATTACAACAAGGGCAAGGCCATCAATATGGAATTGCGCCGCGATACCGCCGCCGCCACGCTGGGCATCACTGCCCAGGTGATGCTGAGCAGCGATGGTCACAGCGTGACCGTCAACACCACCAGCAACAAGGTGTTGCCAGATACGCTGCTGCTACGGCTGATCCATCCGGCACAAGATGCATACGACGCCACTGCGGATATGCACAAGATTGCCAACAACCAGTACAGCGGCAGTTTCAACAAGGAACTGGTCAAGGCCAACCACTGGTATGTACAGCTGGAGGACAAGGGCAACCAGTGGCGTGTGCAAGCAGAATGGAAACCGGAACAAGGTCCGGTGGTCATGCTGGGTAAACCCAAGCTGGAGAAAGTGGAATGATGGCACTGCGCACCGCTCGCACCATTGCGGCAGCCGGTATGCTGGCCATGCTGGCTGGCTGTGCCAGCCATGCTTACCAGCCGCAGTACCTGAATGGCAATGTCACCCTCAAGGAAGCCTTGTCGCTGCCGGCTGCCACCACCCTGGTCCGAGTCAGACTGCTGGATGACAACAGCCAGGCAGACGCCCCTGCCCGTCTGCTGGCAGAACAGACCCTGGAAAAGCCCAAGGGTTTTCCGCTGGCTTTCTCACTGTGCTACGACAAGCACGCCATCCAGGCCGGTGGCAGCTACAGCTTGCAAGCACAGGTCTATGTGGATGGCGAACTCCGCCTGCAGAACAGCAGCCGGGTGAATGCCTTTAGCGGCCAGCCCACTCAGCTGCAAGTAGAGTTGATCAAGTAGTGGCCTTGAACAGGTAACACATGGCCTGCCATGCAGGCGACTTGCATAAAAAAATGGCTGCCCGAAGGCAGCCATTTTCATTGGCTTGCCACCCCGTCAGCTCAGGCCAGCGGCTTCAAGCGTGCGGTGAAATGACGCAAGATGGGCGGCTCATACTCGAAGCCCAGCCCCACAATGCTGGCAGCACGCTGCTTTACCTCAATCAGACAATCGGCGATGTAGTCCATGTGATCATTGGTGTAGACCCGACGCGGAATGGTCAGTCGCAGCAACTCCAATGGAGAAGGCTCCTGGGCACCGGTTTGAGGATTACGTCCCAGCAGCAGCGAACCAATCTCCACCCCACGGACCCCGCCCTCCAGATACAAGGCGCAGGCCAGGGCATGCGCCGGGAACTGCTCGGCCGGGATATGCGGTAGCAAGCGCTTGGCATCGACAAACACAGCATGGCCACCGGTCGGATACTGGATAGGCACACCACCGGCACGCAAGCGCTCACCCAGATACTCCACCTGGCTGATACGATAGGTCAGATAGGCCGGATCCAGACCCTCTTTCAAGCCGATGGCCAATGCCTCCATATCGCGGCCAGCCAGACCACCATAGGTGACAAAACCTTCCATCGGCACGCAACGCACCTGCACGGCACGGAAGAGATCTACATCTTCCTTGAAGCAGCACAGGCCACCGATATTCACCAGCCCGTCCTTCTTGGCCGACATGGTCAACATATCGCCATAGCTGAACAGCTCCATCACGATGGCTTCGATGCTGTGATTGGCATAGTCGGTATCGCGCTGCTGAATGAACCAGGCATTTTCAGCGAAGCGTGCGGCATCGATAATCACCGGAATGCCATGTTGACGCGCCAGTGCACTGGCCGCCCGGATATTCGGCATCGACACCGGCTGTCCGCCCGCGCTATTGCACGTCACCGTCACGATCAGGCCGGCGACGTTCTGCGCGCCTTCGGCTGCGATGACATCCGCCAGCCGCTCCAGATCGAAATCACCCTTCCAGTCATAAGCGGTTTCGGTGTCCAGTGCCTTGGGCGTCAGGACATTGATCGCGCGGGCTCCGGCGATCTCCACATGAGCCTTGGTGGTATCAAAGTGGTAATTGGACAGGAACAGCGGCTTGTCGCCACGACAACGCTTGACCAGCTCCGGAAACAGGATTTGCTCCGCGCCACGCCCCTGGTGGGTGGGAATGGTGTGCTGATAGCCAAACAGCGCCTTGACGGTATCGGCCAGATGGAAAAAATTGCGGCTGCCGGCATAGGCTTCATCGCCCATCATCAGGCCGGCCCACTGCCGGTCCGACATCGCGCCGGTTCCACTATCGGTCAACAGATCGATATAGACGTCCTCGCCACGCAGCAGGAAAGGGTTCCAGCCAGCCTCGGCCAGTGCCTCGCGGCGGTATTCCGGGGTGGTTTGCTTGATCGGCTCCACCATCTTGATGCGGAACGGTTCAGGAATGCGTCGTGCCATGGGTGATACTCCCTTCGCCCCGGCCACAGGAAGGCGCGCGGCTAGCGCAGCAGAACAGCGCAGTCCGGGCGCAACAAGGCCAAAGCGTTTGATTCAGAATGGAAAATTGAATGCAACAGAACGTAGCCAGCACCAGGCGGCTACGGGGGAGAGATCAACGACGGGGAAAGTCGTAGGCCAGAACGATATCGAGGGTGAACCAGTTTTTGGGCAGGCTACCATGGTTGGCAGCCGTCCGGGTCAAGCTTGCCAACGTGTTCATGTGAAAACACCTTAGTAAATATCATTGCCGGATGGCCTGCCCAGATTAACGCCTGGCCTTTTTGCCCGCAAGCAGTTCATCAAACCAGACCGCGGCATGGCTGAGGCACTGTATCGGACATGCGACGCCACCGAACCGGGGCTGGGAAACCAGTCCATCACACGAGGCAGCTTGCCGCGGTGGCCATCCCTTGGGGCAGCACACCAGCACGCCACGACCGCGTAGCCTGCCCGCACCGACCATGACCATCCCCAGCTGTCCTGCCCCCAGGATCAACCGTTTTCATCCATGGTCATGCGGAATATTCCCTTTCAATTGAAATACTTGCCCAATATCAAACATTGAATATTCGATAATGCTTATAATTACAAGTAAAGGCAGTATTTCTCAAGAAATATTCCACAACTGCGTAGTTAGCCGCTACTATCGCCGCCTGCCGGAAAAATCCGGCAATAAAACACTACAACACGTCACCACAGAGTGACCTCCCTAGCTGCACAAGGAAATCTTATGACCACCAGATCCCACCCCAAAGGGCTGTATCTGCTCTTTGTCACGGAGATGTGGGAGCGCTTCAGCTATTACGGCATGCGCGCCATCTTTGTCCTGTTCATGATCAAGGCCCTGATGTTCGACAAGGCACACGCCGCCGACATCTACGGTAGTTACACCGGCCTGGTCTATCTCACCCCGCTGATTGGTGGTTATATCGCCGACCGCTATTGGGGCAACCGCCGTTCCATCCTGACTGGCGGTGTGCTGATGGCCTGTGGCCAGTTCGTGCTGTTCTTCTCCGGCAAGCTGCATGGCAGTGATGTCCAGATGGCATCCTGGCTGCTCTATGCCGGACTGGGTCTGCTGATCGCCGGCAACGGTCTGTTCAAACCCAATATCTCGTCCATGGTGGGCCAGCTGTATGCTGCCGAAGACAAGCGGGTGGATTCGGCTTTTACCATTTTCTACATGGGCATCAACGCCGGTTCGCTGATTGCACCGCTGATCTGCGGCACGCTGGGGGACACCGGCAATCCGGACGACTTCAAATGGGGTTTTCTGGCTGCCGGCTGTGGCATGCTGCTCAGCCTGCTGCTGTTCAGCCTGTTCAAGAACAAATACCTGATCACACCGGAAGGCAAGCCCATCGGGCTGGCGCCACAACGTCACCATGCCAGTGGTGAAAAAGTGGTTCACGCACCGCTGACCCGTGTGGAAAAGCAGCGTCTGGCGGTGATTCTGATTGTCTCGGGCTTTGTCATCTTCTTCTGGTCTGCCTTCGAGCAGGCCGGGGCCTCGCTGACCTTCTTCGCCGAGGAACAGACCAAGCGCAATCTGCTGGGCTTTACCGTACCGGCATCCTACTTCCAGTCCATCAACCCGATTTCCGTAGTCATCTTTGCCCCGCTGTTCGCCATGCTGTGGACCAGTCTTGGCAAGCAGGGCCGCGAACCGGCTTCACCGGTAAAAATGGCGCTGGGCCTGCTCTTCCTGGCCCTGGGTTATCTGGTGATTGCCTTTGGCGTGGACGGGCTGGAGCCGGGCGTCAAGGTCAGCATGCTGTGGCTGGTCAGCCTGTATATGCTGCATACCTTCGGCGAGCTGTGCTTGTCTCCCATCGGCCTGTCGCTGGTGGTAAAGCTGTCGCCGGTTCGCTTCACCAGCCTGATGATGGGCATCTGGTTCCTGTCCAATGCAGCGGCCAACAAACTGGCCGGCACCTTGTCGGAGCTCTACCCGGAACCCGGCAAGGCCGCTCCGCAGCTGCTGGGCTATAGCATCAACAATCTGCATGACTTTTTCATGGTCTTTGTCGCCATGGCAGGCCTGGCCTCTATCATCCTGTTCATTCTCTCCAGCCAGCTGAAGAAAATGATGCACGGTCTGCAATAAGCCATCCTGCTTTAGTACACCACGCCGCCCACGGGCGGCGTCAGGCTGCTGACAAAGTTATTCGGTTCGATTGCACGGGACCCGGCACCGCTGGGCCTTTCGATAAACGGATGGATTCCGCAGCCTTCCCATATCATCCCCTTCCCCCTTGCCCTGCTAATTAAAGAAGGGAGCCTCGCTTTCCATCCAGAAAGCAAGAAGGGTTTGTCAAAAATCTGACGCCGCCCAAGGGCGGCGTTTTACATGAATCCGCGGTGGCTCTTAAGACTAAAACAAGGCTGGCATGGTAAGCTGTGCGGGTTTTTTCCGACTTTGCCCGGCCGCCCGCAGCGTGCCGGCTGGACTCCATGAAACCGTCCTCCAACACACCGTGGCAACGCCTTGCCATTTATGTTCTGACCGCCCTGCTGCTGATCCGCCTGCTGGCAATGTGGGCGATCCCGCTGACAGATACCACCGAGGCGCGCTACGCCGAAATTGCCCGCAAGATGCTGGAAACCGGCAACTGGGTGACCCTGTGGCATGATTACGGCATTCCGTTCTGGGCCAAGCCGCCGCTCTCCACCTGGACTTCCGCCGCCGGGATGGGACTGTTTGGCGTCAATCCACTGGCCGCCCGCCTGCCTGCGCTGCTGCTGTCCATTGGCGTATTGTGGCTGGTCGCCGATGCCGCTCACCAGCGGCTGGGCCGCGATGCCGCCCTGGCCAGCGCCCTGTTGCTGGCCGGCAGCCTGCTGTTCTTCGGTGCGGCAGGCACCGTCATGACCGACCCGGCGCTGATGTTCTGTGTTGCGCTGTCCCAGCTGGCGTTCTGGCACGCCATGCAGGGGCGCGGCAAGTGCTGGGGCTATCTCTTCTTTGCCGGCCTGGGGCTGGGTCTGCTGGCCAAGGGGCCGCTAGCCATCGTGCTGGTGGGCATGCCGATCTTCTTCTGGGTCTTGCTGCGCAATGGCTGGAAAGCCATGTGGCAAAGACTGCCCTGGATCACAGGCAGCCTGCTGATGCTGGCCATCGCCCTGCCATGGTATCTGCTGGCCGAATACCGCACGCCGGGCTTCCTCAATTATTTCATCATGGGTGAGCATGTCAGCCGCTTCCTGGATCCGGGCTGGAAGGGTGACAAATACGGCTATGCCCACGCCACCCCGCGCGGCATGATCTGGCTGTACTGGCTGGGCGCCATTTTCCCCTGGTCGCTGGCCATGTTGTTCTGGCTGGGCCGCCATGGCAAACAGATGTTGAAGACCAGTGCCGACCAGGATGGCTGGCGCTTGTATCTGCTGCTGTGGAGTCTGATGACGCTGCTGTTCTTCACCATTTCCGGCAACATCATCTTCCCCTACCCGCTGCCCATGCTGCCAGGCTGTGCACTGCTGTTTGCCACCCTGTGGCACAGCGTACGCCAACCCCGGCAAGGGAGCAGCCTGCCTTGGCTGGCCTTGGTGGCCGGCATCCTGTTGCTGCTGGCTGTCGGCCTGCAATGGACGCAAGGCCAGCGCTATTTCCGCACCCAGCAACCGGTGATTGCCGCCTGGCAGCAGCAACATCCAGCCGCTGGCAGCGCGCTGATTTTCTGGGACAGTCGTCGCGAGTTTTCGGCCGAGTTCTACAGCGAAGGCAAGGTACGCACCACCGACAAGGCCGATGTGCTGCAACAATGGCTGGCGAAGGAGCACAGTCACTTCATCGTCACCGAGCAACGCGACCTGCCCAGCCTGCCTGCCGAGATCAAGGCACGCTTCCAGCCGATTGCCAGCTTTGAAGTGATGAAAGACCACATGTTGCTGTTGCGCGAGCAAACCAGCAGCAGTCAACCATAAGAACAGGAGACGCCGATGACCACAATGCCACCCAGCGCCTTCGTACCACCTTACCTGCTGCAGCAACGTGCAGCCGAACGTCCGGCCGACCCGCTGGTCAGCTGCATCCTGCCGGCTTACAACGAGAGCGAGAACATCGTTCCCATGCTGCAAACCCTGCATGGTTTGCTGACTGAAGCCGGCTTCCGCCATGAATTCATCGTGGTGGATGATGGCAGCCGCGACGATACGGTGCAGCAAGTGATGAGCCAGGTCGGCCAGTTGCCGGTCACGCTGATCCAGCTATCACGCAATTTTGGCAAGGAACTGGCACTGACCGCCGGCATCGACCACGCCCATGGTGATGTGGCGGTATTGATCGACAGCGATTTCCAGCATCCGCCGGAAATGGTGCCGGAATTCCTGCGCCAGTGGCGTGCCGGCTATGACATGGTGTACAGCGTGCGTTCAAGCCGGGATAGTGAAACCCTGGGCAAGCGCCTGTTCACCCGCGTGTTCTACACCCTGCTCAATAGCGGTGCGCGCCACAAGATTCCGGAAAACACCCAGGACTTCCGCGTGATGGATCGCTGCGTGCTGGAGGCACTGCGCCAGATGCCGGAGCGTAACCGCTTCATGAAGGGCCTGTACAACTGGGTTGGCTTTACCCAGCTGCCCGTGGAAACCCACACCGAAGAGCGCCGCGCCGGCAAGAGCAGCTTCAATTTCTTCAGTCTGCTCAACCTGGGTCTGACTGGCCTGACGGCATTTTCCAATGTGCCCTTGCGCATGTGGACACTGATCGGCAGCGCCATCTCGCTGGCATCCATCCTGTATGCCTCCTGGGAACTGGTGTACACCCTGTTGTACGGCAATGACCAGCCGGGCTGGCCAACGCTGGCAGTGGCCATTTCCTTCCTCGGTGGTGTGCAGCTGCTGTCCATCGGCATTCTGGGCGAGTATATCGGCCGTATCTTCAGCGAAGTGAAACAGCGTCCGATCTATCTGGTCAGCCGTATCAGCCGCGCCCCTCAGGACAAGCAATGAGCCGTGAATTGCTGTGGTTCGGCATTATCGGCGTCAGTGCCATGACGCTTCACTTTCTGCTGGTGGCGGTGATCCTGGTGCCGTTTGGCTTGCCACCCTTGCTGGCCAATATTGTCGCCTTTCTGCTGGCCTTCCAGATCAGCTACTGGGGCCATCGCCATAAAACCTTCGAAGCCGGCCATGTGCCACATCGTCAGGCACTGCCACGCTTCTTCATGGTGTCTTGCCTCAGTTTTTGCCTGAACGAAGCCATGTACTTTGTCCTGCTGCATTTCACCGCACTGGACTACCGCCTGGCCCTGTTGATCGTACTGGCCAGCGTGGCCGTGTTCACTTTTGTCCTCAGCAAGCTGTGGGCCTTTTCCGGCAAGGAACAGGCCGCATGACGCAACGTCGCCTTACCTTGTGTGCCGACGACTTCGCCCAATCGCCTGCCATCAGCCAGGGCATTCTGAACCTGCTGCAACGTGGCCGCCTGTCTGCCACCAGTGTGATGACGCAATCCCCGCATTGGCCGGCACTGGCTGCCCCCTTGCGCGAGATGCAGCAACAGGCGGATATCGGCCTGCACTTCAATCTCACTCATGATTTCGCCAGCGGACCGCAGCTGATCAAGCCCCTGTCGCATTGGCTGCTGCTCAGTCAGCTGCGCCAGCTGTCAAAACCACAGTTGCGGGACAGCCTGCTGCGCCAGATCGACTTGTTCAGTCAGCACTTTGGCTGCCTGCCTGACTTCATCGACGGCCACCAGCATGTACATGCATTGCCCCTCATCCGTGAAGTCTTGTTTGCGGCCATTGCCGAGCGCTGGCCCGCCGGACAGCGCCCTTATCTGCGAGCGCCAGACCGACTGGCGCATCCCGGCGACAGCCGCCTGAAAGCCATTGTGTTGCAACAGGCATGTCGTGGTTTTGCCCGTGAGGCTGAACGAGCCGGCTTCGTGTGTAATCAATGGTTTGCCGGACTATATGCCCTGACACCAGAAGCCGGCTTCGCCGCCCTGATGCAGCAATGGCTGCAGCAATGCCACGATGGCAGCCTGATGATGTGTCACCCCGGTTTGCCGGCCGATGATGCCCATGACCCGATTGCCGCCGCACGCGCGGTGGAATACTGCCATCTGGACAGTCAGGAATTTGCCTATGCCTGTCAGCAGGCAAGGGTGGTGCTGACCCGGTTCTCATCGTCTGCTGCGCGAGTTAAAGATGGCGCGGCGATACCGCGTTAAAAACGTCTGCGGAATACGCAGTTACGCCATGTAAACTCCGCTTCCCCACTTGTTTTCAGCCGTTTTCGCCTTGTCTCGCTCTCGCTCTCGCTCGCGAGACCTTGAACAAGCGCTTAGACCTTAGGCCAAGGCAGGGCCCAGGGCTGGGCCGCTTCGCGCTGTAAGCAGTCCTGCACTGCCGGACTGAGGAAATGTTCGCCCTGATCTGGCGGGCAGAGAAAGCAAAATGCCTCATCATCCAGCGTGAAACGCAGGCCATAGGCGTGCAGATAGCCCCGGTCGGCGGGGCTGCCACCATACAAGGCGTCGCCCAGGATGGGTGCCGACTGAGACTTCATCGCCACCCGCAGCTGATGGGTCTTGCCACTACGTGGCCGCAGCAGGAACAACCGTAATCCCGGCTGTACCGAAAAGCTGAAAAACTGGGTCATGGCAGGATGTTGCTGCGTACTCAGCAAACGCCAGGCACCGCCGCGCCCCTTTTCCATATCGCCTTTGATCAGCCCCTGCTTTTTCTGTGGTTTGCGATCCGACAG
>JAFANL010000222.1 GCA_019232735.1 Aquitalea sp.
GTGATGCCGTCAAAGGGGTGCAGGCCCTTGCTGTCGTCGCCATAGCTGTACCAGCTGTGGGTGACGAATTCCTGGATTTCATCCGGGGCGTACAGGTCGATCGGGTGGATTTCGTTGAACTTGCCGTTGATGATGGCGCCACGCGGCAGCAGCAGGCTGCTTTCGCTGTAGTCGTTGGCATGGTCGGGGAAGTCGCCGTAGGACATCACGCTCTGGCTGGCCAGACCGCCGCCGATGGAGGCCCAGTCCTTGTAGAAGCCGGCAATGGCGATGACATCCGGGATGTAGACCTGTTCGCAGAAGGTGATGGTGCGGTCGATGATGCTGGACACCAGGTTCAGCCGCTCCATATTGATGGCACCCACCGCACCCACGTCATCGATATTGATGGCGCAGGGCATGCCGCCCACCAGCCAGTTAGGGTGGGGGTTCTTGCCGCCGAAGATGGTGTGGATCTTGACGATGTCCTTCTGGAAATCCAGCGCTTCCAGATAGTGGGCCACAGCCATCAGGTTGGCTTCCGGCGGCAGCTTCATGGCCGGGTGGCCCCAGTAGCCGTTGCGGAAGGGGCCCAGCTGGCCGGATTCGACAAAGCGTTTCAGGCGCGATTGCAGGTCACGGAAATAACCGGGGCTGGACATCGGCCAGTCGGAAATGCTCTGTGCCAGCTCGCTGGTTTTCTTGGGGTCGGCCTTGAGCGCGGATACCACGTCCACCCAGTCCAGTGCATGCAGGTGATAGAAGTGCACCAGGTGATCATGCACATACAACGTGGCCTGCATCAGGTTGCGGATCAGGTTGGCATTGTCCGGAATCTTGATCTTCAGCGCGTCTTCCACGGCGCGCACCGAGGTCAGGGCGTGGGTACCGGTGCACACGCCGCAGATGCGCTCGACAAAGGCCCAGGCATCACGCGGGTCGCGGCCCTTGAGAATCACTTCCAGGCCACGCCACATGGTGCCGGTGGAGACGGCATTGGTGATGATGTTGTTGCTGTCGATGTTCACTTCACAGCGCAGGTGGCCTTCGATGCGGGTCACCGGGTCTACCACCACGCGGCGGCCGCTATTGTCCAGGGTGAAACCTTGGGTCTGGTAGGACATCAGACTTTCTCCTCGTTCTTGTCTTTATTCTGCGTGGGGGCGGCTGCGTCCAGCGGCTGCAGGTCCTGCTTTTTCAGCATGGTGCTCTTAATGGCGCTGACCGCAGCATGGGCGGCAATGGCGGCACCGGCGGTACCGGCCACGGCAAAGCCGATCTTGTCGGCATTGGCTTCCACGCCGAATTGCGGAATGGAAGTGACGCGGTCGTAGAAGGAGCCCTTGTCCCAGAAGCCTTCTTCCGAGCAGCCGATACAGCCATGGCCGGACTGGATGGGGAAGGACACGCCATCGTTCCAGCGTACGGTGGAGCAGGCGTTATAGGTGGTCGGACCCTTGCAGCCCATCTTGTACAGGCAGTAGCCCTTGCGTGCGCCTTCGTCATCCCAGTTTTCAACGAACTGACCGGCGTCAAAGTGCGGACGGCGATAGCATTTATCATGGATGCGCTGGCCGTAGAACATCTTGGGTCGGCCCTGACGGTCCAGTTCCGGAATCTTGTCGAAGGTCACCATATAGGTGATGACGGCAGCCATGACTTCCGGAATTGGCGGACAGCCCGGTACCTTGATCACCGGCTTGTCCAGAATCACCTGATGTACCGGCGTGGCGCGGGTGGGGTTGGGTTTGGCAGCCTGCACACAACCCCAGCTGGCACAGGAACCCCAGGCGATCAGCGCCTTGGCATCAGCCGAGATGCGCTTGAGTTTTTCCACGAAAGGTTCGCCGCCGGGGAAGCAGAACATGCCGTCCTCGTTCAGTGGCGGATTGCCTTCCACGGCGACAATGTAATTGCCTTTGTGGTTCTTGATCAGGTCGTCAAGAATGGCTTCGGCCTGATGGCCGGCAGCAGCCATGATGGTGTCGTCGTAATCCAGCGAAATCAGCGACAGGATGGCATCTTTGGCCAGCGGGTGGGCCGAGCGGATAAATGATTCGGTACAGCAGGTGCATTCCAGACCATGCAGCCAGATAACGGGCACGCGTGGCTTGGTTTCCAGTGCGTAGGCAATGCGGGGGACAAAAGCCGAGCCCAGGCCCAGCGAGGTGGCGGTCAGGCTGCAGAACTTCAGAAAGCTGCGCCGAGTCACGCCCTGGCGACGCATGGCTTGATAGAAAGTCTCCATGTGTTTACGCTCCTCCATGCCATGTAGATGGCATTTGATATGTTTTCTTGTTGTGCCGGATTGCGTTATTTGCTGATCTGTCCGGACAGGCTGGC